>NZ_JADQ01000007.1:0-156470 GCF_000518465.1 Paenibacillus sp. J14
GAAAGAACGAAGCAAAGCGCTTACAAGGAAGAGGTTCCTTCGGGGTTCGCGTTCCAGGCATCTTAAATGACTGCCCACGCTAGCTTGACACTGACGCGTAGGTTTGCCAACTTGACAATCGTTAACGTTCGTCCTAGAATACGTGTAGCTAAATGAATAGGGAAAATAAGGAAGCACCTTTTTCCAATTCGAACCTTGCCGAAGCAGGGCTCAAATCGATAGGAATGAGGTGTTTTTTGTTATGTACGGTAAATTGCACAGCGCGTGTTTGTACGGGATTGACGGTGTAATCATCGAGGTCGAGGTTGATTTATCCAGCGGCATTCCGCAAACGAACATCGTCGGATTGCCAGATTCGGCCGTTCGCGAAGCGATTGACCGGGTCCGGGCAGCGATCAAAAACTGCGGCTATCGCTTTCCGCTTCAGCGTGTAACGATTAATCTAGCGCCGGCGGACCTGCGCAAGGAAGGCTCGGCCTTCGATCTGGCCATTGCACTGGCGATATTAGCGGCTAGTGACCAGGTGAGATTGCCGCCGGAGGAGCGCTTGTTGATCATCGGAGAGCTGTCGCTGGACGGGACGCTGCGGCCGGTGCCCGGCGTTCTGTCCATGGTGGATCGGGCACGGCGCGACGGCTTCACAGCCGTGCTGCTCCCGCAGAAGAATGCCGAAGAAGCACTGCTGCTTGGCGGCATTCGAGTCTATGCGCTCAGTCATCTGCGCGAGCTTGCTCCTCCTTCTCCCGAAGCCAAGGGCCCAGAGGCCGCCCATGCGTTGCCTTTGCACTCCACCCATGAGCAAGATGGGCAGGCTCCGCTTATCCTTCAAACCTTAAACCATCTTGAGAAAAAGACCGAAGGCCAGGGGGCAACGGCACCGCTTCCTCCCCTGCTCGACTACAGCGATGTAATTGGTCAGCGGCAAATTAAGCGGGCGCTGGTCATCGCTGCCGCCGGGTTCCATAATATCGTGCTGATCGGGCCGCCCGGCACCGGCAAGACGATGCTGGTACAGCGATTGCCATCCATCCTGCCGCCCTTAACGCTGGAGGAATCGTTAGAGGTCACGAAAATCTACAGTTCTGCCGGTAAGTTCAACGACTCCGGGCAAGGGCTGATCCAGCGCCGTCCCTTCCGCTCGCCGCACCATACGATATCTGCCGGCGGTCTGATTGGAGGAGGCGGCATCCCGAAGCCGGGGGAAGTGAGCCTCGCTCACCATGGCGTATTGTTTCTTGACGAGCTGCCGGAGTTTTCGAGGAATGTGCTGGAGGTGCTGCGTCAGCCGCTGGAAGATCGCGTCGTCACCATCAGTCGCTCCCGGGCTTCGTTCACATTCCCAGCGCACTTCCTGCTAGCCGGGTCGTTAAATCCGTGTCCGTGCGGCTACCTCGGGGCCGAACCTCCGCTGCCCGCCTGCACCTGCTCGCCTTGGCGAATCGCCCAATACCGCGAAAAAATATCTGGCCCTTTATTGGACCGGATTGATATGCAGGTGGAGGTGCCACGCCCGCAGCGTTGGCAGGACGATCCGCAGCCGCTGGATTCCGCGGTGATGCGGGAACAAGTGATGGCGGCTGAACGGATACAACTGGAACGCTATCGAGGCTGCCGAATCTCCCGGAACAGCGAGCTGTCCGGTAGCCTGTTGCGTAAGTTTGCACCGCTTGACCGTGATGCCACTAAGCTGCTGCAGGATTGTTTTGCGACGTTAGGACTGAGCATGCGAGCGTATGACCGGATCATTAAACTGTCCCGAACGATTGCCGATCTGGAAGGAGAAGCCGATATTCGTGCCGAGCATGTCGCCGAAGCGATCCAATACCGGCAGCTGGACCGGCGGCATGAAGTTGTGGGATGAAGCCCCTCGCCGTCAGAAAGCGGCTAGAATATGCTCCAGTGCAATCGTATCGCCGCGGCCAAACGTGACCGCGATGACATCAAAGCGAAGGTTGGCGTCTGATTGGCCGCTGCGATGCAAATACACTGCGGCTGTGTCACGAACCTGCTTGATTTTGCGGACATTCACCGACTCAGCTGGTGTGCCGAAAGCCGCAGCCTGTTGACTGCGGCTTCGAACTTCTACGATCACGAGAAGGTCTCGTTTCCTGGCTATGATGTCAAGTTCTCCGCTGCGGCAACGCCAATTTCGCTCAAGAATCGTATATCCTTGTGAAATCAGATGCTCACAAGCGGCCTGTTCCGCTTTTCGTCCGCGTTCTTTGCGGCGATCCCCTCTTTGCCCATTGATGCCAAGGTTACTCAAAGAACAACCCTCTTTCTACCATTTTATCCGATCGATAAAT
Source organism: Paenibacillus sp. J14 (assembly GCF_000518465.1). Classification (NCBI taxonomy): domain Bacteria; kingdom Bacillati; phylum Bacillota; class Bacilli; order Caryophanales; family Paenibacillaceae; genus Paenibacillus; species Paenibacillus sp. J14. Next base: position 2,307 of record NZ_JADQ01000007.1, read on the forward strand.
AAAGGTTAGAATTTCGGCAACCAAATCATACAGTTCGGCAGGTATCTGTTGATCCAAATCCAGCTTGGATAATACCTCAACCAACGCAGCGTCCTCTTGGATCGGAATTCCGTGTTCCAGCGCTGCGTCCAGGATCCGGTCAGCGATGAGGCCTTTGCCTTTGGCCACAACGACCGGAGCCTCCCCCTGACCGGGATCGTATTTCAAGGCGACCGCTTTTTTGAAAGCCAAGCTGGGCGCTTGCGATTTCTCCTTCATACGCGGTAATCCACTCCTTTGTATACGCTAGGCGCGTAAGACATCGGCTGGCTGAAATCCGCTGCATTGCCGCCTTCCGCTTCAACCGGCGGGATCAGAGGCTCCGCCTTCAGCGATAAAAGGCGATATCCCGCCTTCTCCAGCGCCTCGCTCACTTCGTCCTGGCGGGATTCCAGGAAGGCTCCAGTCGCTTCTTTCTCACTATAGATTTTGAGCAGCACCTTCTTGTCGGCGACCTGCACGTCGACCATAAGTTGACCCAGCGTCTTCATCTGCAAATCGAACCATAACCGACAGTTGGCCGGATCCAGTTCACCCTTCCGACCGCGCCGCGACTCAATGTGCACGGCAGCGGTTTGCCGACCGTCCGGACCGATCAAGGGCAGGAACATCGTCACGTGCGCAAACGGCGCGGTCCGATCGGTATTGAGCAGCAGCTGCTGCCCGGTCAGCTGCTGAACGAGCTGGCGCGCCGCCTCTTGCAGCGGCGCAGGCAGCTCGTCTGAGGCCATCACCTGCAGGAGAAGGCCTTTCAGCGTCTCGTGCGCAGCCGTGCTCGCCGCCGTCCCGCCGCTGCCGCTGCGAGCGGCTGCGGCGGCTGCTTCGGCGCCAAGCGGCTGCGCTTTCCCGGGCGGGAGCTCCGCCTCGCCCGGGGCCACCCCGCCCGCCGCTGCCGCATGGCGCAGCGGCGTTGGCGCCGCCTCCGGCGCGGCCGCAGGCCCGCTGCCGGGCACCTGCCCGCCGGGCGCCTCCGCGCCCCCGGCGGCAGCCCGCGCCGAAGCGCCGGCCGCAGGCGGCGCTTCCTGCGCTTCCGCGGCCGGCGAGCTCGCCGCCGGCGCGGTCGCGCGCAGCGCCTGCTGCTCGTGCTCCGCACCGAGCAGCTTCAGCACGCGCCCCACCCACGGCTCCTCCGCGAGTGTGGGGCGCGTGCCCGCCGGCGAAGGCCCTGCGGGCCCTTCGCCTTGCGGCGCGTCCGCCGCCGGGCTCTGGCCCTCGGCGGCGGCGCCCCTTGCCGGGCCGGCCGACGCGCGGCCCGGCAAGTCCGTGCCCTCCGGGAGCACGGACGACTGCAGCTCCGCCAGCACCGCTTGCAGCTTCGCGACTAGCGCTCCGCCCGGTGCACTTGCGGCTTGCTGTCCCTGCAGCCCCGGCTGCGGGGATTGCGGCCCGCCCGAGGCAACCGCAAAAGCGCCCTGCCGGGCTAACTGCACCAACCCAGCTGCCTGATTTGGCTGGGCTCCTCCGCCGCTCGGCAGCGTCCCTGCTTGTGCTGCTCCCCAGGCGGCCGTCCCGGCATTCGACCCGGGCGCTGGAGAAGCGGTGCCCCCCGCAAGCAAGGGGGATGCCGTTTGCCCCGTCTGAGCCGATGAGCCAGCCGCCGAGCCTGAGCCGGTATGTCCTCCGTTTCCGGTCATGTCCGGCCCCGCTTGGCGCAAAAAGCTGGCGATCTGCTCCTCCAGCGAGGACAGCAGGACGTGCAGCGGAGGTCCAAAAACAGCTTGGTGCAACCCCGCTACCGTTTCACCGGTGATCGGAAGCCCCCGTCCAAAAGCAATGCCGGCCGCCTGAATCCACTCCGACAGCGGCACTCCAGCCGGCTTTAGCCCGGAGACCTGCTGCAGGAGCGACAAATTTTCCCGCGTTAACGGAATTCCGCTTTTCTGCATCATCTGCAGGAATTCCCGGTTCGCCGGCGTATTCTCAAGTCCCAGCGATTCGAGCGCCTTAGCAAGAGAAGCGGGAGACAGGACGGTCCCCGGGTCCGAGGAAATTGGCTTCAAGACCGCTAAACCGTCCTTCGATTCCGGCTGCACCTGCAGAAGCGTTGTTTCCCCCGGGCGCATCGGCGTCTCTAAGGCAGCGTGAAGCTTCACGCCCTGGACCTGAATGACGGCCACTTGCCCATCGTCAGAGACGGACAAGACCGTGCCGCGGACCACCTGCCCCGTCTTGAGTTCCAGCGATTTCGGCTCCCCGGAACGAACGTCCCCCATCAAACTGCGCAGCAGCGGTCCGATATTCATAAGCTCCCCCCTTTGATTTCGTTTAGGATATGGAAAACCCGCCTCGATCGAGAGCGGGTAAGGAATGCCAGTTAAAACAACGTTTGTTCTTCCACGAACAAATTGCGCATAAAGCTCTTGCGATGCATCGGCGTTGGCCCCAATGCAAGTAGCTGTTCGCGGTGCAGCTTGGTTGCATAACCTTTATGTACGGCGATTCCGTATTCCGGATATCGTGCATCCCATTCGCCTTGGCACAAACGGTCACGTGTCACCTTGGCAACGATCGAAGCGGCTGCGATCGACTGACTGGTGGCATCCCCTTTGATTACTGAAAGTTGGGGAATGGGCACATCCACCTTCTCTGCATCGATGAGCAGATATTCCGGCTGAATCGACAGTTGTTCTACCGCCTGCTTCATCGCCCGCCTTGTCGCCTGCTTAATATTGATTTGGTCAATGGTCGCCGCATCCACGGATCCGATCCCCACGGCAATCGCCTGTTCCATGATGAGATCATATAGCTTCTCCCGCTTCTTGGCGCTTAATTTCTTCGAATCGTTCACATCTTCCAGCACGAGTCCTTGCGGCAAAATGACCGCAGCGGCAACCACATCTCCAAACAAGCAGCCTCTGCCCACTTCGTCGATCCCCGCAATATGCGGATATCCCGCTTGCCAGTACTCGCGCTCATATTTTAATAAATCGTCCATAATGCCTCCTTGTTCTCGCGAAACTTCCCCCGTTGCTAGCTGTTCTATGTTGTTGGTTCCTATCTCCGGACTCGGAAATGAGGGTTCCACGCCTGGAGCGCATCCATCACTCTATCGGTTTCATCTCTATAAATTACGATGCTTCCCTTATTTTATCGGCAATCCTCTTTCGATTCTACAGCCTTTCGCTAAAAAAACAAGCCGCCGGCGATCTGAAGAAGGATCTCCAAACCGCCAGCGGCTTTCATTTATTAATAGGGGGCTTCCAACGAATATCTGCCCAGCTTCCCGGCTCTCAATTCGCGAAGCAGAATCCCCGATGCTTTCTCCAAATCCACTCGTCCACCGCTGATGAGGCAACCGCGTTTACGCCCCACCGCTTCCATGATCGCAACGATTTCGTCCGGATCGTCGAAGTCTCGCGGCGGTTGATCCAGCTCAAACCGCGCTTTGAACGGCTCCCAGTAATACCGGACCAAATATTTTACGGCAAAAAAAGCGATGTCTTCCACGTTCAAAATCTCTTCGCGGATCGCACCGGTCACGGCCAGCCGGTAGCCGACGTTCTGATCTTCAAACTTCGGCCACAAAATGCCCGGCGTGTCGAGCAACTCCATCTCCGTCCCTACCTTAATCCATTGCTGACCTTTAGTGACGCCGGGTCTGTCGCCGGTCGCCGCAATTTTACGACCCGCTAAGCCATTAATCAGCGTGGATTTCCCGACATTTGGGATTCCGACAATTAAAGCGCGAACCGCCCGAGGCTTGATACCTTTGGCGATTTGCTTCTCGATCCGCTCCTTCAGCAGCTCCTTGGCCAAGCGGGGAATTTCCCTTAGGCCTTGCCCGCTTGCCGCGTCGGCTTCAACGGCCAGATGCCCTTCTTCCTTAAAATAAGCGATCCACTGCCGCGTCACCGCAGGATCGGCCAAATCGGATTTATTCAAAACAATCAAGCGCGGCTTGCCTTGCAAAATCTCATCGATCATCGGATTTCGGCTCGACAGAGGCAACCTCGCGTCAAGGAGCTCGATGACCACATCGATCAGCTTCAGCTTCTCTTGGATTTGCCGGCGTGCCTTGGTCATGTGGCCGGGAAACCATTGAATTGTCATATACCTTCACCTCACTGTCCCAAGAACGCGCCTTCTCTCACGTTTCTCCCATTCTACTTTCCCAGCATCTAGTGCCGGATCAACTTCAGGTCCGACAGCGGCCAGAACACCAAATCTGCCCGACCTACGATGTCTTTATATGGTACGTAACCGATCCGCCTACTATCCGTACTATTCGAGCGGTTATCCCCCAGTACAAATACGTATCCTTCCGGCACCGTTCCATCCGGTACCAGCTCGTTCGGAAAATTCGCCTCCGTATTGTACAGCTCGTTATTATTATGCTTCTCTACCACAACATCTTTAATGTATGTTTCATCTACAACCTTCCCGTTGACCGTCACCGTATCCCCTTCCACTTGGACGGTATCTCCAGGGACGCCGATGACCCGTTTGATGAAATCCCGGCCTTCCGACGGAACGTGGAAAACAATGACTTCACCGTGTTTTGGAGCGCGGATATCGTAAATGATCTTGTTAACGATGATCCGTTCCCCCGTATGAAAGTTTGGTTGCATCGACGGGCCGTCGACAATAAACGGAGCAAAGAAAAGCCAACGAATCAGGAGAACCAACACAATGGCGATGGCGATAGCTTTCAGCCACTCCAACGCCTCGCTTTTTTCCTTCTTGCCCGCAGGCGGCGTTTGCACCGCTCCTGGCCCGTCTGGCGACTGCTCCACCCGTCCGGAAGACGGCGAAACCTCCGGATAACCCTGACGTTCATGCTTCTCCATGGATCGTGACCTCTCCTTATCTCATAAAATATGTACTGGAGGTAGTGAATCTCGAAACTTCCCGAAGAAAAAGCAAAGGGGCTTGATTGGATACAAGCCCCCTCTTCGTTAACGGAAAATTAACGACGTACTTCTTTAATTCTCGCTGCTTTACCGCGAAGTTCACGAAGATAATACAACTTCGCACGACGCACTTTACCACGGCGAGCCACTTCGATTTTATCGATTTTCGGGGAATGAAGCGGGAAAGTTCTTTCCACGCCTACACCGTTCGAAATTTTACGAACCGTAAAAGTTTCGCTAATTCCGCCGCCACGACGCTTAATCACAACACCTTCGAACAATTGGACACGTTCACGAGATCCCTCGATAACCTTAACGTACACTTTCAAAGTGTCACCAGGACGAAAGCTCGGAATATCCTTGCGAAGCTGTTCTTGCGTAATCGCTTGTACGATATTCATCTAGGACTCCCTCCTTCCACTCAGGTGTTCATGCCTCTTCCAAAGAACCTCTTGTTCTTCTTCATCATCCGCAGCGGACCACCGAATTCACAACAAATTGAATTGTACCATAATCTCATAGGCTTCGCAAGAAAAATATAAGGTTAACAAGGCAAGGGTTATCAGGGGATATCCTTAAATTTATCCTATCCGATTTTGAACAAAAAAATGCCTCCAATCCCTTGGAGGCGAACGTTTTAACCTTAAATTAAAGCAATCGCCAAGAGCGTAAACAGGCTCAGCGTCAAAATTTCGTCGGCCGCTCCATAAGGACCATACCCGTAGCCACCATAGTAGGGCGGATAAAATGCCGAGATTTGAGCCCGGCCTTTTCCCGATTTTTTTAAATATACGTTGTACCGGTCAACCTTCACAATCGTGCCTTCGTGTACAGCCCCATCACGGGTTAAAATCCGAACACGCTTCCCCATGCATCGTAAGCAATTATAATATATCTCTTCCATTCCCTTGTTCCCCTTCCTTATGCAAGCTAATGCATAGTATGAGAACAGTGGACGAACGGTATGGGCGACTAACGGTTTGAGGCAACTGTCTTGATAGCTTGCGCGGGATAAAAAAGGAACAGGCAAAATTCAATTGAAATTTGCCTGTTCCTTCGGTTGGCTAAAGATCGGAGTAGCGGGATTCGAACCCACGGCCTCACCCACCCCAAGGGTGCGCGCTACCTGACTGCGCCATACCCCGATAATCACATATAAAGGTTAACGATTTGCCGTTCAACGTTAACCGGATGTCAATCGCATATTACCATTATAAGCGATAGCCGCGCACGCTCGCAAGAGTTTAGACGCAAGCCTAAGACCTATTCTCGCTCTATTAGGGCTAGTCCCTTTGTCTGATCACCTCCCCGTAAAATAACCCACAAAACCTATATCATTAGATGAGCTTCTATGTAATATTTTTAAAGGACGATAAACGATAGGAGGAAACTTCTCATGAAAAAAATCGTACTCACGGTTGCAGCTAGTGCCTTAATCGGTACGGCATCCGTGGCAGGGGCAGCCCCTGCAGTAAAAACGGTCAAAGCGACCATCAAATACTTCAATTTTGTGGTGAATGGGCAAACCAAGCTGACGGCGGATGCGCTGGTCTTTAATGGAACGACCTATGTCCCGATTCGTGAGGCCGCAAGCTTGTTTAATTACGACACAACCTATAACGGTGCGACCAAAACCATTTCATTCAGTTCAAAGAAGGAATGGATCACCTTATCCGATTTAATCGCTGCAAATCCACGCCTCTCTGCTTCAAAATCAGAAGAGAACCCTGATGTATACGTCGTTCGAGCTTCGGGCACTACCGCATTTAGCTTAAATGCCGCAAACCTTAAGGATGGAGAAACAACTTCCATCATTACAAACGGTTCTCACTTGATCACGATCAAGAAAGAGCTGGGATCGATTGTATTAAGCAAAAAAGACGTCATCGCCGCTGGATACATCGTTGAATAAAACGAAACATCTATTTAGACATCCCCCTCGGTAACTCTACCGGGGGTTTTTCGTTTGTACCTATGGATAAGAAATCGTAACCACTTTTATAGAGAGAACAAATAAAATAGATCTATTAGAGAAAATAGGAGTTTGTGGAGAAATGAGCAGAAGATTAGCGAGGTATGTACTATTTTTCGCAGCAATTTCGATTCTAGTGTATTCGGCCGCAGTGACCCACCCGAATACGGTTTTGGCCCGTAAGGCTTGCACCTCATGGGATATGGTGAAAACGAAGGTGTTTACTTCAAGCCATACGAAGCATGAGGAATATCCAACCCTGCCGATGGACTTTGCGGTTGCCCCAGGCACCGCCGAACAAGTGCCCGTACTGATGTATCATTACATCACTCCAAAGCAATACAATCAAGAGCCTGGCAACAAGTCGATTATCAATCTTGAGGCTTTTGAAGCTGAGATGGCCTATCTGCATGAGCAAGGGTATTATACAGCCTCTTTAAGCGAACTTGAACAATACGTCAGAGGGCAGATCTCCCTGCCGGCCAAAAGCGTGGTCATTACCTTCGATGACGGCTATCAAAATAACTATATTTATGCTTATCCCATTCTCAAAAACTATGGATTCAAAGCAGCTATCTTTGTCATCGGCAGTAAAATCGAAGAAGAAACCCAAAACTTTGATCCCACGAAGAAAACATATCTTTCAAAAGAAGAAATCCACGCGGCGCGCGATGTATTCGAGTTCCACAGCCACACGTATAATTTGCATTACAAAGGCTTCCAAAAATGCGGAGTTCCGTCATCCGCAGGGCTAGACTCTAAGTTAATTCAGGCCGATATCGACAAGATGAAAGAAACCGGGGTTGACTCTCCGTACTTTGCATACCCGTATGGCGAGAAATCCCGGCAGATGATCTATGAGCTGCAGGAGAACGGCTACCGCATGGCTTTCACCGTTCGCCAAGGCTTTGTCAAGCCCGGTGACCGGCTAATGGCTTTGAACCGCTTGACGGTCACATCGGACACAGACATGGAGAAGTTACTTACTCCTTCTCTTTCGGATGACTAGCTTTGATTTCTTCGAGCCAACGCAAGTCCTTGGGAGATAACTCCACCTTTTCGAGCAGATCGGGCCGTCGTTCCCACGTCCGCCGTAACGCTTCCTTGCGCCGCCATTCATCGACATTGGCATGATGTCCACTGAGCAGAATATCTGGCACTCTCCATCCGCGAAACTCAACCGGGCGTGTGTAATGCGGATATTCCAGCAACCCGGTGCTAAACGAATCGGTGATCGCGCTGGTTTCATTGCCTAACACCCCAGGCAACAGGCGCGTCACGCTGTCGATGACCACCATCGCTGGCAGCTCGCCCCCGGTCAGTACATAATCGCCAATCGATAACTCGTCGGTGACCAAGTGTTGGCGAATCCGTTCATCGTAACCTTCATAATGCCCGCAAATAAAAATCAAGTGATCTTCCTGGGCTAATTCTTCCGCCTTCTTCTGCGTAAACGTCTCGCCTTGCGGACACATCAAGATAATGCGGGGCGGGCGAACGGAAGGGTTAGCCGCCAGGTCAGGTTCTGCGGCAACTGCCGGATGTTCCGCCGAATCTCCGGTATCCCCATCAACCTGCCGTCCAAGCAAATCTTCAACCGCACGAAAAATCGGCTCCGGTTTCAGCACCATGCCCCCGCCGCCGCCATAAGGCGTATCATCAACGGTTCCATGTTTATTGCCTGCATAGTCCCGGAAGTTAATGGCGTTGAAGGACACAATCCCCTTGTCCTGAGCTTTGCCGAGGATGCTGCTGCCAAATACGCCGGCGAACATTTCAGGAAACAAGGTCAACACATCGACGCGCATCCTACAACAGTCCTTCCATCAAATGCACAGTAACGATTTTCTCCTTCACATTGACGTCCAACACCACGTCATCAATGACCGGAAGCAGCAGCTGCTTGCCATTTGGCAGCTTGGCAACCCATACATCATTCGCGCCGGGCCGCAGAATCTCCACGATTTCACCCAACTCTTCCCCCTCATCGGAAACCACGCTGCAGCCGATGATTTCATGGAAATAATATTCGTTCTCCGGAAGCTCAACCGATTCCGCCTTGCTCACCTTCAAGTCGCGGCCTTTAAACCGTTCCACATCGTTGATATTGGAGAATTCGGCAAATTTAACAATATACATCTGTTTGTACGGCCGCGCCGATTGCACGGTGACCTCCAGCCGTTCCCCCGTTTCGGGATGAACAATCAGAAGCCGGCTCTTCGGTGCGAAGCGCACCTCCGGAAAGTCCGTCTGCAGCAGCACGCGAAGCTCCCCACGTATCCCGTGCGTATTTACGATTTTGCCTACCGATAACAATGAATCCGACATATTAACCTCCCAAGTGCTATCTCCTCATCATACTCGCAGCTTGTCCCAACTGCCAGGATCCTTCTGCTTCAGCATGTACGAAAAAGGGCTAGGACAAACATCCTAACCCGGTTTCGTCTATCATTATGAAGTTAACGTTCAAGACATGATATCCACGGTGACCCGCTTATCCATCTTGACCGCTGCCGATGCTACGACGGTGCGCAGCGCCTTGGCGATTCTCCCCTGCTTGCCAATGACCTTCCCTACATCGTCGGGATGTACGGAAAGCTCATACACAATCAGATGGTCCTTCTCCACGACATCTACGCGCACGTCGTCCGGATGATCAACAAGAGCCTTCGCAATAACGCCGACTAATTGTTCCATTTACGACCCTCCGAATCAGCAATTATTTCTGCTGTCTAAGCTCATGGAATTTCTTCATAACGCCTGCTTTGCTCAGCAGATTGCGAACGGTATCGGATGCTTGTGCACCGTCTTGGAGCCATTTCAACGCTTTCTCTTCATCGATGTTAACTACAGCCGGCTCTGCAACCGGATTGTAGTAACCAATCTCCTCGATAAAACGACCGTCACGCGGGGAACGGGAATTCGAAACCACGATACGGTAGAAAGGAGCTTTATGAGCACCAATACGTTTCAAACGAATACGAACTGCCACGAAATTCACCTCCTTTTAAGAATGAACCTTGCATTTAGATTAACGGAAAGGGAATCTCATCCCTTTACCGGCCTTGCTTAATTGCTTCAACATTTTGTTGCCTTTGCCTTTCGGCCCCATCATGTCGGAGAACTGCTTCATCACACGGCGCATCTCGTCAAATTGCTTGATCAAGCGATTGACGTCGGCGAGTGTGGTTCCGCTGCCTGCGGCAATCCGCTTGCGCCGGCTGTGATTGATCATATCGGGATTTTGCTTCTCCTCTTTGGTCATCGAATGCACGATGGCCTCAACCCGGCTCATTTGCTTCTCGTCCACCTTGACGTTCTGCATCTGCTTCATCTTGCCCATGCCAGGAATCATGTCCATAAGCTGATCCAGCGGGCCCAGCTTCTTCACTTGCTCCATTTGCTCCAGGAAATCCTCGAACGTAAACTCTGCATTGCGCATTTTCCGTTCCATTTCCTTCGCTTTTTCCGCGTCAATGTTGGCCTGAGCTTTCTCAATCAACGACAGCATGTCGCCCATGCCCAGAATCCGCGACGCCATCCGTTCCGGATGGAACGGCTCCAGCGCATCGATCTTCTCGCCCAACGCAGCGAACTTGATCGGGCAGCCGGTGACCGCCTTAACCGACAACGCTGCACCGCCGCGGGTATCGCCGTCAAGCTTAGTCAACACGACCCCGGTGAGCGTCAGCTGCTGATTGAAGCTCTCCGCAACGTTAACCGCGTCCTGACCTGTCATGGCATCCACCACGAGCAAGACCTCGTCCGGGTTCGTCACCTCATGGATTTGCCGCAGCTCCTCCATCAGTTCTTCGTCCACATGCAGCCGGCCTGCGGTATCGATCAAGACATAGTCGTTGCCGTTATCCTTCGCATGCTGCAACGCCTGACGGGTAATTTCAACCGGGCTGTTGCCCTCTGGCAACGTAAACACCGGCACTTTAATCTGCTCGCCGAGCACCTGCAGCTGCTTGATTGCCGCCGGACGGTAAATGTCCCCTGCGACCAACAGCGGCCGGTGATTTTCCTTCAGCAGCAGCTTGGCCAGCTTCGCCGAGGTTGTCGTCTTCCCAGCCCCTTGCAGACCCGCCATCATCACGACTGTTGGCGGCCGATTGCTGCGAGCTAGCTTAGCTTGGCTTCCGCCCATCAGCTCGGTCAGCTCTTTGTTGACGATATCGATGATGACCATGCCCGGCGTAAAGCTGTCCATGACCTCTTTGCCGATCGCCTTCTCCTTCACCTTCGCGATGAATTCCTTGACGACTTTAAAGTTGACGTCCGCTTCCAGCAAAGCGAGTCGAACCTCACGCATCGCTTCGTTTACATCGTCCTCGGACACTTTCCCTTTACCGCGAAGCTTACTGAATACGCTCTGCAAACGGCTTGTCAAACCTTCAAATGCCATACCTCGTCACCTCCATCTCTATAAGATCGTTCCGTATTCCTATAGTCATCTTACAATTGCTCCGCCTCGCGAAGCAAATTTCTTGCCGTTTCTTTATGTAACGGGGACATGTCGCTGGCTTCGACCAGCTGCCCTAATTGGGACAACACGTGGCTCCGCGCTTCGTGCTTCTTCAGCAGTCCCAGCTTCTCCTCGTACGTCTCCAGCATGCCTTCCGCCCGTTTAATATGTTCATATACCGCCTGACGGCTGATCTCGAACTCAGCGGCAATTTCGCCCAGCGAGAAATCATCGAGAAAATAATATTTCAAGAACGTCTGCTGCTTCTCCGTCAGCAGCGCTTCATAGAAGTCAAACAAAAGGTTGATCCGGTTTGTCTTCTCCAGCCTATTCTCCTGACTCATCTGGGCACCCCCTCCGTCAAGGAAAAACACTTTACAGGCATCAACTTTTCCTATGATACCGAATGCCGAGATGGATGTCAAGCACTTTTCCTTAACATCAGTTTTGAACATAGCCAGAGACGCATTTTGATGCAAAAAAGCCGCTCCCGATGCTTCGGAAAGCGGCTTGACGCTTCAGCTTCTTAATGATTTGGCAAGAGATACAGCAAGATCGCAAAGAAATGCGTTACGCTGCCGCCGAGGACGAACAGATGCCAGATCGCATGGTGATAAGGAAATCCCCGCCAGACATAAAAGATCGTTCCCAGCGTATACGACAGCCCGCCTGCAACTAACAGGACAATCCCTTGATGCGGCATCGCTGCAGTCAGCGGACCCCAGGCGATCACGATTAACCAGCCCATAATCAAGTAGAAAAACGTCGACATGAACAGGAATCTTTTGACGAAAAAGGCTTTAAACACAACGCCTAGGAGCGCGATCCCCCAAACAGTACCGAACAGGCTCCAGCCGAGCGGTCCTCGCACCGCTACCAACAGAAACGGGGTATACGACCCCGCAATATAAATGTAAATCGAGGAATGATCGAAAAATTCGAACAAATCCTTCATTTTCCCTTCCTTGAAACTGTGCACGAGGGTCGAGCACAGGTATAACAGCAACATGCTCGCACCATATATTGTAAAGCTGACCACGTGCCAAGCTGTGCCCTTCGTGCTGGAGAAAACGATCAACAGCACTAATCCTGCTACACTGAGCAAAGCGCCGATACCGTGAGTGATTGCGTTAGCGATTTCCTCACGGCGGTCATACGTATGTGTATTCGCCATCCTGTCACCTCCTAAAATTCTCTTGATTAGTTTGTCTTGCCGGGCGATTGCCTATGAGCATCATACGAAAAAAAACCGAAATGTGTTACTGGAACTGGCCCAATTAAGCCTCATTGGGTTCTCCTTCAGCTTCTTCCTCCTCAGCAATCAAGCCGGCAAACAACCCATGCACGAATTGCTCAGAATCGAATTTTTGGAGGTCTTCCATCTTCTCACCTAGTCCAACGAATTTCACCGGAAGGCTGAGCTCTTGACGAATGGCGATAACAATACCGCCTTTGGCCGTACCGTCCAGCTTCGTGAGCACGAGACCGGTCACGCCGCTCTTCTCACCAAACAGCTTCGCTTGGCTAAGCGCGTTTTGCCCTGTGGTGGCATCGAGCACCATCAGCACCTCATGGGGAGCTCCGGGAATTTCGCGCTGAATCACGCGGTAAATCTTGTTCAGCTCTTCCATCAGGTTCGACTTGTTCTGCAGCCGTCCCGCGGTATCGCACAGTAGAATATCGGCTCCGCGCTGCTTAGCGGCTTGAACCGCGTCGAACATCACCGCTGCCGGATCCGAACCGGCTTGTTGCTTGATGACATCAACTCCAACGCGTTTCCCCCAAACTTCGAGCTGCTCAATCGCCCCTGCACGGAAGGTATCGCCTGCGGCGAGAATCACCTTTTTGCCCTGCTGCTTATAGTAATGGGCCAGCTTGCCAATCGTCGTCGTTTTGCCGACGCCGTTAACGCCTACGAACAAAATAACGCTGATCCCGTCCGGGTTCAAATGCATTTCGCTGTCCTCGTCTCCGCGGAGCAGCTCAACTAGCTTCTCGGAGAGCAGCGGCTGCAGCTCCGAAGCGTCTTCGATCCGGCGCTGCTTTACTTCGGCGCGAAGATCATCGATCAGCTTCATAACCGTGTTCACGCCAACGTCGGCACCAATCAAAATTTCCTCCAACTCTTCAAAAAATTCCTCATCGATTTTTTTGCGCCGGGTTACGAGCTCGGTCACTTTTTCAACAAAGCCTTTCCGGCTTTTCTCCAGCCCGTCCCGGAACTGTTTCGTTACGGATTCCGTTTTAGATGCAATGCTCTCTTTCAGTTTCTTAAAGAAACTCATAGGAATATATCCTCCTTCATCACTTCGAACTCAATTATCTCATACGGCAGAGGCCCAAGCAATTTTCTTACCCGGACCACGTAGACACAAAAACGTGGCAGGAGAGCCAAGCTGTCATCTTGACCCCCAAGCCACCGTAAGTTGTATTAAACATGTTTTGTTGGCTTAAGCGATTTCGACCGTCTCTTCGTCCTCCAGCTTCACCGACACGAGCTTGGATACGCCGCCTTCCTCCATGGTCACCCCGTACAGCACGTCGGCTTCTTCCATCGTACCTTTGCGGTGTGTCACCACAATAAACTGGGTTTGCTCCGAAAATTCACGCAGGTATTGGGCAAAACGAACAACGTTGGCCTCGTCCAGCGCCGCTTCGACCTCGTCGAGCACGCAGAATGGCACCGGCTTCACCTGCAAAATCGCAAACAGCAACGCCATCGCGGTCAATGCCCGCTCCCCGCCGGAGAGCAGCTGCAGGTTTTGCAGCTTCTTTCCTGGCGGCTGAGCCACCACATCGATCCCTGTGTCCAGCAGGTTATCCGGATCGACGAGAATCAAATCCGCTCGTCCGCCGCCAAACAACTTCGAGAACACAATCACAAATTCGCGGCGAATCGCGTCAAACGTCGTTTTAAAGCGTTTGGACATCTCCTCGTCCATTTCACGGATGACCTGATACAACGTCGTTTTCGCTTCGACGAGATCGTCCTTCTGGTCGCTGAGGAACTGATAACGTTCCGATACGCGATTGTATTCTTCAATCGCGCCGAGGTTCACCTCGCCAAGCAACGTGATCTGCCGCTTCAGCTCCTTCACGTCAGCCTGAGTCTGCGGCACATCTTCCGGCACAGCGTAGCGCTGCTTGGCCAGCTCGTAGCTCAGCTCGTAATCCTCAGACAGCTTGCGCAGAATGTTATCCAGCTCTACATCGAGGCGGTTCGCCTGGATCTCCGTCTGACGCAGCTGCTCCTCTACGGCCTTCAGCCCAAGCCGCTGCTCCTTCGTTTCGCTTTCGCCTTCCTCCAGCTTCTTCACGAGCACGGCGCGTGAAGCACGTTCCAGCTCCAGCTGTTCGCTGGCCCGTTCCTTCTTCAGCTTGAAGTCATTGAGCTCTTCCCGTTGCTTCACGGTCTGTTCCTCGTTTTGGTTCAGGTCGGCTTCAATCGACTGCAGAATCGTACGGGTCTGCCCCAGCTCACGTTCCTGTACCTTGAACTCTTCCTCAGCGCGGCGCAGCTGCTCACGCAACGACTGGCATTCTTGATCCAGCTTGCCTTCCCGGACCTTGAGCCCGGTCAGCAAATCCTGCAGCTCCTCCTTGGCCGATTCGCTAGCTTTACGCGCGAACTCGGCTGCCCGGATCGACTGCTGCACCGTTTGCTCTTCTTTCTCCAGCTCAACGAGTCGCGCTTCCGCTGCGGTCTTCGTCGCTTCAAGCTCCTCGAGCTCTTTCAGGTAGTGGCCTTTCTCCTGGCCATAGAGCTCAAACTGCTCGGAGACACGGCGCCATTCGTGGTCGATCTGTTTCAAATCACCGGCGCATTCTTGCTCCTCTACCCGTTTGGCATCGCCGGCTTCCCGCAGTCGCGTTAACTCGCTTTCGGCCTTGGCCAGCTGACTGCGTACGTCTGCCAACCCTTTGCGCAGCTTGTCCAGCATTTCCTCGCTTTCGCGAATATCGCCGGCAAGCTGGTCGAGCTGGCGTTTACGCCCCAGCAGGTTGCTGTTCTTGCGATGCTGGCTGCCCCCGGTCATCGAACCGCCGGCATTCACGACATCGCCTTCCAGCGTCACGATCCGGAAGCGGTATTGCAGCCGTGCGGCCATTTTGTTCGCCCGCTCCAGATCGCTGGCAAAGACGACATTACCGAGCAAGCTGCCGACAATGTTCTCATACCTCGGCTCGTAGCCCACCAGATCGGCTCCAATGCCGATGAATCCGTCCGCTTCCTCCAGTAGACGTTTGTCCGCTGCGGAAATCTGGCGCGGACGAATTACGTCGAGCGGAAGGAAGGTCGCTCGGCCCAGCTGCCGCTGCTTCAGAAAGGCGATCGCCTGCCGCGACACCGCTTCGTTTTCCATGACGATATGCTGCATCGCAGCGCCTAGCGCCGTCTCTACGGCGACTTCAAGCTTCTCCGGCACCCGAATCAGCTCCGCGACAGCACCGTGGACACCGGACAACGTCGACCGTTTGGCCGCCTTGAGCACTTCCTTAACGCCCAAGACAAACCCGTCGTAGTCGTCCTCCATCTCCTTCATCGTGTCGCGGCGGGAAACCAACGCTTCGCGCTTCTGTTCCCACTTGCGGATGTTGCTTTGGCTTTCTTCCACAAGCTTCTGCAGCGAATTCACCCGTTCGCTTTCCTGGATGTACTGTCCGCGCAAATCGGCAATCTCTTTGCCCAGCTTGTCTAGCACCTTCTCCAGTTCAGCCTTGCGCGCTTTGAGCCGTTCCAGCTCCTCCGTCCATTTGACGCCTTCCTCTTCCGCGCGTTCCATCCGGCGTTTCACGCTTTCCTTCTGCTGTTCAGCATAATGGATCTCGTTGCGCGCTTGCGCCATCTGGTTCATGATGTCCAGCAGTTGGCCTTTCAGGCCGTCCTCCTGCGCTTGGCTGATGCCGCCGGTCACCCCGATCAGCTTCGCCTCTTCGGCCGCCAGCTCATTACGCAGTTCATGAAGCTGCTGCTCCGCTGCGGCGAATTTGGCTGCCAGCTGCTCCTTTTCCTGCTGCCGCTGGGCGAACCGCTCTTCACTAATCTCCAGCGATTGAAGCAGCTGCTCGCGATTTTGAGTCAGATTTTTAGCGCGTTCCTTCAGCACTTCGCCGTAGCCTTCGCTTTTCTCGTAGCTTTCGCTGTATTCGAGCAGCTGACTTTGCAGCAGTTCGATTTGATCCTCAACCTGACGAAGGGCCAGCCGGTCGCTCTCCAATTTGGCATCATGCGCGGAAACAACGGTCGACAGCGCCAGCTGCTCCTCCTGCAGCTTGGCCAGCTTGGCGTTGGCCTCGCTCCACGATTCATGGATTTGCTCGATCTGATGCACATATAGCGAAATTTCTTTATTTTTTAATTGCTCACGCAATTCCTTGTACTTCAGGGCTTTCTCCGACTGCTCCTTCAGCGGCTCGATCTGATCCTCCAGCTCGGACACCAAGTCGTTGATGCGAAGCAGGTTCTGCTCGGTTTCATCCAGCTTGCGGCGGGCGTCGCGTTTGCGGCTCTTGTATTTCACAATCCCCGAAGCCTCTTCAAAAATGCCGCGGCGGTCCTCCGAGCGTGTGCTCAAAATTTCCTCAATCCGGCCCTGCCCGATGATAGAGTACGCTTCCTTCCCGATCCCCGTGTCCATAAACAGCTCGGTGATATCCTTCAGCCTGCAGGGCTGCTTGTTGATGAAGTATTCACTGTCGCCGCTGCGATGGACTCGCCGGGTCACCGTCACTTCGCTGAAGTCAAGCGGCAACGCTTGATCGGTGTTGTCCAACGTCAGCGATACCTCACTGTAATTCACGGCCTTGCGCGCGTCACTGCCGGCAAAAATGATATCTTCCATCTTCCCGCCGCGCAGCGACTTGGCGCTTTGCTCCCCGAGCACCCAGCGGATCCCGTCGGAGATGTTACTCTTACCGCTGCCGTTAGGTCCAACCACGGCGGTAATTCCGCGGACGAATTCCATCTCCGTCTTATCGGCGAACGATTTGAAGCCCGCTAACTCTATCCGTTTCAAAAACATACGTTCACGATCACCTCTACCGACTATTGTAACATACCCCAAGCCCTGGAGGACAGGCTATCCGTCGCGGAAGATTGCGCGGCATGACGCTTCTCTCATTCGCTTGAAATTTAAGGCACTTTTTGCTAGTGTGATAGAAAAAAATCCAACCTCTTATATCGGTAAAAGGAGCAACATTGATGAGCACAAAAAAACTTTCCCGCCTGGCCGGCATCATGATATCTGTATGCCTTGGGACGGCTTCCCTCGGATCGCCGGGACTGCCAGTGGCTTCCGCTTCGCAGACGCAGGCGGGGAAATCCGTAACTGTGACCGTAGGGGGGCAATCCGTTGCCTGGACAACCAAGCCCCTCATTTATCGCGGCGTGACCTATGCCCCTTTGCGTGAAGCGGCGGAATACCTGGGTGCAGAAGTACGATGGAATACTACGAAACGTGCTGCCGAGCTTCGGGTACACGGGGACACGATCCTGCACCGCGCGGGGACGGATCTGTTCAGCGTCAACGGCAACCCGCTCCGGATCGGCGTAAATTCGTTAGATCAAGGCGGCGTCACCTTGGTGCCTTTGCGGGCTTTAGCCGAAGTGCTGAAGGCTGAGGTGGATGCCGTGGCAATGTCAGGAACGATGCACGTTGCCTTGACCCCGGACGCAGCGACAATCCGTTCTTCGGAAACCGAGGTAGCTGACCGCTATTTGCAAGCCCAGAAGTACTCCGGCATCGCAATGATTGCTAAAGGTGACCAGATCCTGCTGCGCAAAGGGTACGGATATGACGGCGATAACCAGCTCGTCCGGGCCGATCAAAAGTCGCGCATTGGATCGCTGACCAAATCGTTTACGGCGGCGGCCGTCATGAAGCTCGCGGAGGAGGGAAAGCTTCACCTAGACGATACATTAGAGTCGTATTTCCCCGGTTTTCCTAGTGGGGATCGGATTACTATTCACCTGCTGCTATCCCACCTGTCCGGCATCAACCCCAACTTTCCACGTGTTGCGGGCCTGTCCTTGCAAGATACCATCGAAGCGATCCGCTCCAAACCGCTGCTGAGTGAACCGGGCAGCAAATTTATGTACAGCAACAGCGGTTATGTCGTGCTGGCAGGGATCATCGAGAAAGCCTCGGGGATGAGTTATGGGGAATATCTGAAGCAGAGCATTTGGGAGCCGCTGGGTTTAAAAGACACCGGCGAAGCGAAGCCCTCGATTCCGGTCCTTCAGGGCTACGTTAGTGCCGGGGACCAACTCTGGGCGCCGGCCGGCCCTTATATCTCACAATCCGGGACCGGCACGTTATACTCCACTGCCAACGACATGTTGACGTGGATCGCCTCATTTGAAACGGAACGCGTACTTAGCCAAGCGTCAATCGACCAAATGTTCACCCCATATTCTGAGAAAAATTACGGCTACGGCTGGATGATTCAGCAGGAAAACGGGACAACACGCGTCTTCCACAATGGCAGCGGTACCGGCTACGCCACCGGCATGTCCCGGGAGCTCGGCGGCGGGTATACGATCATCCTGCTCGGCAACCACGCCGGCATGGATACGTTGACGCTGATGACCGAGCTCAGGATGCAGTTGCCGTAAATCTTAACAGAGCCTCTGAACGAAACATAACTAAGCTTAGGAATTTCTTCTATTTTAGAATGTTACAATTTAATCTTTTAGATCAAAGTCAAACAGAACATTGAATTTTTCTCAATACTTATAATCCCCTTCTTCATACTTAGTAGTAAGATCAACTAGACATAGTGTTCATTTTCATTTTCGTTTGTAACACGATGTTAAGTATATCAATATATTAATCTTGCAGATGAATTTCTCTTAAATCTGGAA
The DNA here is from genome assembly GCF_000518465.1 of Paenibacillus sp. J14. Classification (NCBI taxonomy): domain Bacteria; kingdom Bacillati; phylum Bacillota; class Bacilli; order Caryophanales; family Paenibacillaceae; genus Paenibacillus; species Paenibacillus sp. J14. The sequence continues at coordinate 21,500 of NZ_JADQ01000007.1, forward strand.
ACTGCGGGATACTGTTATCTTGGATTTATATCCTAGGGAAAGCTCACCTGCAATAATCAATAGGTGGGATTTAGGATGGAAAACAATAAGTTAATTAAACTGCAAGTTGAAGAACCAAGAATAAAAAGCGCAACTAACTTTTTACAAGACAAGGGGGTTTCACTCGAACTAAATAGTCCTCAACTTTACAAATATAAAAATACTAAGTATTTAATCTTATCTGCTAAAAGTAAACCTGAACTTTTTGTCCTGTCTTATAACGAAAATGATGAACTAGTGGAAGTAACAACGAAAAGTACACTTCTGAATCAATCGGGGAATGTAATAGAAAATCACTTCACAGGCAAAGAAAAAAAATTAGCGGTAGATGATAATAAGCAAAACAACTTCACTCCTGCTGCAAATACAGCCTCATCTTGTCCTCCTGGCCAAGAATGGAGGGAATACAACTGTAAATATGTACCTGAGCTAAATGAATTTTGTCTTATTGCATGCGCTGCAGCTAAAATAAAACCTAGCTTGTGTATCAATATGTGCACCAATAATATTAAAACGTGTGAAACAGATTGCTTTCCTATTGACGGCGGGATACCCACATAATACTAATTTATATTTTTAGCTTCTTCTATTCTTTGCTTCAGTTGGCGCTTTTTTTCTTCTAAACGTAAAATCTTTCGCATTGTAATAAATGACAAAAAACAAAACAGAGTATATTTAGCATTTATAAAGTCCAAATCGTTATCATAAACAAACTTATTCACTCTCTTTCACCTCTTTTGAACAGAACCTGAGCAATACGCTTTCCTAAGAAAAGCTGTTGTTCAGGTTCCTCTTGTAATGAATGAACTTCAAAATAGTAGTATGATGTCTTATCCGTTTTATTTTTTTATTACGTAACATTATATTCTATTTCAAAATCATCTTAAAGGAGAACATTTCTATGTCAAGTTTATGTAGACATAAACTATTAAAAAGCATTCAGGCGGTTCACGGCGCCGTAATTTCTTATGCCAACTGTGTCTGTGAAGATATTTCTGAAAAGGAAAAGGAAATTTTTTTTAAGTTCGGATTGGAGCTAGCCGTGCAGTTACAAGAATTACGGAGACTTTATATTTCCCTGTATCAATTTGACCCATTAAGTGGGATCCCCACAGTAGATACTCAATGTTGTACCTCAAAAATAAATCACTCAGAACAAAATAAAACCGATAAGGATTGAATATCTCCAGTGGTTTAAAGTAACTAACAGCACGATCGGTCTGATCTAAGAGAAGAAGGCCTCCCTGATCAATCTTGGGATGCCTTCTTCTCTTCCATATTCACTTCTCATGCAATGTTCAAAGCTCAGAGCTCTTAAGCAACTCCAGCGCCACGGCGGCGGCCTGCTGCTCGGCTTCCTTCTTGGATCTGCCAGTACCCTGGCCAAGCGGACGCCCATCCATGCGGACCTCCGCAACGAATTCGCGCTCATGGGCCGGTCCCCGTTCTTCAATGATCCGGTATTCCAATGTGCCCATGCCATGATGCTGCGTCAGCTCCTGCAGCTCCGTTTTGAAGTCGCCGGTTGACAGCTTGCCATCAAGGGTCAAATTAGGGAATACATGGCGATGAAGGAACGCAGTAACTGCTTCCAGGCCCTGGTCCAAGTACAAAGCGCCAATAAAGGATTCGAACACATCCGCGAGCAGAGCAGGACGAGTTCGCCCACCCGTCAACTCCTCGCCTTTGCCTAGCAGGACGTATCTGCCAAACTCCAGGTTTTCGGCGAATTTCACGAGCGACGGTTCACAGACGATCGCGGCGCGCAATTTGGTCAGCTCGCCTTCAGGACGATCCGGGAATAACCGATATAAATGCTCCGAAACGGTCAATTCGAGAACGGCATCGCCCAAGAACTCCAGCCGTTCGTTATCCTCATATTGACTGAAGCGATGCTCATTCACGTATGACGCATGAGTGAAGGCTTGTTTCAGAAGCTGCCGATTTTGGAATACCAGTTCAAGTTTTTGCTGTAACTGCTTCAGATCTCCATTCACCGGACTTAACCCCTTATGCTTCGTATTTCTTCATGATGATCGTGGCATTGTGTCCACCGAATCCAAACGAGTTGGACATCGCGACGCGGACATCCGCACGTCTGGCTTCGTTCGGAACGTAGTCCAGATCACATTCTGGATCCGGATGCTCCAAGTTGATCGTTGGCGGAATGATGCCATGCTTCAAGGTGAGCCCGCAGATGACACCTTCCACCCCGCCGGCAGCCCCAAGCAAGTGGCCGGTCATCGATTTCGTCGAGCTGACCGCCAACTGATAAGCATGGTCGCCAAACGCCCGCTTGATCGCAATCGTCTCCGAGCGGTCGCCAACCGGAGTCGATGTCCCGTGGGCGTTGATATAATCCACTTCTTCCGGCGCAATCCCGGCATCACGGATCGCCATCTTCATGCAACGCTCCGGCCCGTTCGGATCCGGCTCGGTCATATGGTGAGCGTCTCCGCTCAAGCCGTAGCCAATCACTTCACCGTAGATTTTAGCACCGCGCTTCTGTGCATGCTCCAGCGATTCCAAAATCAGAATCCCGGCGCCTTCGCCCATGACAAAACCGTCTCGTTCCAGATCGAACGGCCGGCTGGCCTTCTCCGGTTCGTCGTTGCGGGTCGACATCGCCCGCATCGAGCAGAACCCTGCCATACCGGTCGGACGGATCGTTGCTTCCGCGCCTCCGCAAATCATCACATCGGCATCTCCCCGCTGGATCAGCTTGTACGAATCGCCGATGGAATGAGTTCCGGTCGCGCACGCAGTCACCGCCGTCGTGTTCGGACCCTTCGCTCCAAACATGATCGATACATGGCCCGATGCCATATTCGCAATCATCATCGGAATAAAAAATGGGCTGACGCGTTTTGGACCTTTCTCCAGCAAAATATTGTGCTGGTCTTCCCAAGTTCCAAGACCGCCGATCCCTGAACCAATCATCACGCCAACCCGTTCCGGATCGGCCGTCTCACCGATGGTGAGGCCGCTGTCTTTCATGGCGCTGACCGCCGCAGCGGCGGCAAATTGCACGAAGCGGTCCATCTTCCGCGCTTCCTTCCGGTCCACATAATCCTCTGGATTGAAATCTTTCACGGAGGCGGCAATTTGCGTCGGGTATTCGCTGACATCAAACGCTTCGATTCTTGAAACGCCAGACTTCCCCTGAACAAGGTTATTCCACAGCGTATCAAGGTCTTGTCCAAGCGCGGTCACGACCCCCATTCCTGTAACTACTACTCTATGCTTCAAACACATTCACCTCGTATGGACTTCATGTGTACTAATCATTCTAAGTCTTAAGCACGAATGCTTGAAGAGCTGAAGATGAGGAGAAGTCCCGCCTGCTATGTAGGAGGTACGGGACTTTTGGATGACATTAGGTATGAGATTGTATGTAGTTTACAACTTCACCTACAGTCGTAATCTTCTCTGCATCTTCGTCGGAAATTTCCAGATCGAATTCATCTTCCAATTCCATGACCAACTCAACTACGTCAAGCGAATCCGCACCCAAGTCGTCTTTGAAAGACGCTTCCAGGGTCACTTCGGCTTCATCAGCGCCGAGGCGATCCACTACAATGCGTTTTACGCGATCCAAGATATCGGACATCCGGTTCACCTCCTCTTTGGTATTATAAGAGATTTGAAGTTAAAATGCCATAGAAGCGAAAGGCGTGATTTTTACATGTACATTCCGCCGTCTACGTGCAGCGTCTGACCGGTCATATATGCCGCGCTGTCCGAGGCGAGGAACAGAACCACGCTGGCGATCTCCTCAGGTTGTCCCAAGCGGGCCAGTGGGATATCCGCCAGCAGCTTCTGGCGATACTCCTCCGGAAGCTCGCCCGTCATATCGGTATCGATAAATCCGGGAGCGACGCAATTCACGGTGATCCCGCGCGAAGCCAACTCGCGTGCCGAAGATTTGGTCAAGCCAATCACCCCGGCTTTGGCAGCGACATAGTTCGCTTGGCCCGCATTGCCGAGCACGCCAACCACCGAAGAGATATTGATAATTCGTCCCGAGCGCTGCTTCATCATCGGGCGGGTTACGGCTTTGATGCCGTTAAATACGCCTTTGAGATTCGTCTCGATGACTTGATCAAACTCTTCTTCCTTCATACGCATAATTAAATTATCTCTTGTAATCCCTGCGTTATTCACGAGAATATCGATCCGGCCCCACGCATCCAGCATGGATTTCACCATTTCCTCAAACTGCTCGCTGTTGCCTACATGGGCTTTTACCGCGTAGGATTTCACACCAAGCGCCTCAATTTCAGAAACGACGCGGGCGGCGGCTTCTTCATTTCCCGCATAGTTGACAACAACGTCAGCTCCCGCCTCAGCCAAAGCAAGTGCAATGCTGCGGCCAATTCCACGAGAAGCTCCCGTGACCAAAGCGGTTTTCCCTTGCAGCGGTTTGCTCATACGGTTCATCTCCTTTCGCCTAACCTATGCGAAGCATTTAAAAAATCAAAGCTCTAGTTTGCCTCTATGATCCTATCGCCATTCTTTGCGCCAAACGGCACCTTTGCGGCGAGGTAAAACCGAAGGTTAAATCGAGCTATTACCTATTCAGCGAAAGCTGCAGCCGTCTGTTCCAGGCTGTCCAATCCGCTGACGTTAAACAGACGCGCCGATTTATCGATTTTCTTGATTAAACCGGTTAAGACACTGCCAGGTCCGATCTCTACGAAGGTATCCACACCTTGGGACAGGAGCCAGCTCACGCTGTCCTCCCAAAGCACTGGGGAATACACTTGACGAACCAGCAATTCGGCAATCTCTACGCCGTTTTGAACGGGGCGAGCTGTCACGTTCGCGACCACCGGCACCTTGGCATCTTGAAACGAAGCCGCAGCCAGTCGTTCGCCGAGCCGTTCCGCAGCCGTCTTCATCAAAGAAGAGTGGAACGGACCGCTGACTTCCAGCGGGATCGCCCGTTTGGCTCCGATTTCCTTCACCCGTTCAATAACAAGGTCGACCCCTTCTCGGCTTCCCGAGACCACAATCTGCCCAGGGCAGTTCACATTCGCCAGCTCAACCAGCGCACCGCCAGCAGTAATGTCGGCGCACAGCTTAGCAAGTGCGTCACGCTCGCCGCCAAGGACGGCTGCCATCGCGCCTTGCCCGCCCGGCACCGCTTGCTCCATAAATTCGCCGCGCGCCCGAACAAGCTTCACGGCATCTTCAAAGTGAAGAACACCGGCTGCGGTCAGCGCGCTGTATTCGCCCAGACTGTGACCGGCAACATAATCCGGTTGAACGCCTTTGGCGGCAAATGCCTCATATAGCGCCACGCTAGTCGTCAAGAGCGCCGGCTGTGTATTGGCCGTCTGCTTCAGCTCCGTGTCCGGTCCGCCGAAGATCAGATCGGTGAGCTTGAAGCCCAGCTGCTCATCTGCAGTTTCGAACCGCGCCCGTGCTTCCGGCAGCGCGTCATATATATCCTTGCCCATTCCAACGCTTTGGGAACCCTGTCCCGGAAAAACAAAAGCGATTTTGCCCATCCTGTGCACTCCCTATCGTAAAAGTCCGGTGAATGTCCATCCATTCTCGCGTATCCGAATGGCGATCGCCTAGATTACCACACGAGCACGGATGCTCCCCAGGTTAGTCCGCCTCCGAAGCCAACGAGCAGGATGGTGTCGCCTTCCTTCATGCGTCCATCCTCTGCTGCTTCAACCAGCGCCAGCGGAATCGAAGCCGCCGAAGTGTTGGCGTATTTATCCACATTGATCACGCACTTCTCTTCCGGCAAATTCAGACGCTCTCTCGCCGATTGGATGATTCGGATATTCGCCTGGTGAGGGACGAAGAGATCGATGTCCTCTTTGGTCTTCCCTGCTTTGCGAAGCACTTCTTCGGTTGCCGTTCCCATCACGCGTACGGCAAACTTGAACACCTCGCGGCCATTCATATAAATGTAATGCTTGCGATCCGCCACGGTCGCCTCCGAAGCAGGAAGACGAGAACCGCCCGCTTCGAGCTTCAGCAACTCGCCGCCGGCCCCTTCCGCGCCGAGATCAAAGGACAAGAATCCGCGGCCTTCCGGCACCTCGCCGAGCACGACAGCCCCGGCCCCATCCCCAAACAGAACACAAGTGTTCCGGTCCGTATAGTCCGTGATGCGGGACAAGGTATCCACACCGATCACCAGTGCATTCCGGTACATTCCAGTCTGAATAAATCCGTTCGCCGTGGCCATTCCGTAAACAAACCCTGAACAAGCGGCGGATAAATCAAAGGCAGCCGCTTTCTTCGCACCGAGCTTGTCCTGCAAAATGCAAGCGGTCGAAGGAAACGCCATGTCCGGGGTGATCGTTGCCACAATGATCAAATCCAGCTCTTCCGCTTTCAAACCCGCGGAATCCAACGCCCGAACGGCCGCTTCATAAGCCAAGTCGGAGGACGCTTGGTCCGGTGCGGCGATATGCCGTTCTTTAATTCCTGTACGCGAAACGATCCATTCGTCATTCGTATCTACGATTTTCTCCAAATCGGCATTCGTCAGCACCTTTTCCGGAACGTACTTCCCGGTCCCGATAATTCCAACCGAACGTAATTTTGTCACGATCCTCATTCACTCCCCGCTGATTTCACGTGCTATACTTTCCGTCAATTTGCTTTGCAACGCCGTACGCGCTTGGCGTACAGCATTCTTAATGGCACCTCCGTCAGAGGATCCATGCCCCTTCACGACCAAACCACTTAAACCAAGAAGCGGCGCTCCGCCATGCTCCTTGTAGTCCATCGTCTTCTTCAATCCGCGCAGGGACGGCATTAATACGGCTGCAGCCAGCTTGTTCTTTAACGATTTTGAAAATTCCTTCTTCAGAATCGAGAACATCGTGCCCGCCGTACCTTCCAGCGATTTCAGCAAAATATTTCCCGCAAAGCCGTCACACACCAGTACATCGCAAGCACCGGTCAAAATATCCCTAGCTTCCACGTTCCCAACAAAGTTAATCGGCATCGTCTCTAACAGCGGGAAAGCCGATTTGGTAAGCTCATTGCCCTTCTTCGCTTCGGTGCCGACATTCAGCAGACCCACCCGCGGCTTGCTAATGCCGTGCACCTTCTCGCGATAGATGCTTCCCATCAGGGCGTACTGGGCCAGATGCTCCGGCTTGGCATCCATATTGGCACCAAGATCAAGCGCTAACACGCCGCGCTCATCCACCGTCGGGATCATCGGCGCAAGCGCGGGCCGTTCAATCCCTTCCATCCGCCCGACCACCAGCAGTCCCGTAGTCATCAATGCACCGGTGTTGCCGGCGGAGATCATCGCCTCCGCTTCCCCTTCGCGGACAAGCCGTCCGGCGACAACCATCGAAGAGTCCTTTTTGCGGCGAACCGCCTTAACCGGCTCGTCCTCCGCTTCGATCACTTCGGACGCGTGATAAATTCGTAAATTTGCCGGCGCTCCTTGCAGCATCGGCTTCAGCACTTGCTCATTACCAACCAGAATGATTTCGGTATCGCTCCATTCCTTGGCTGCGGCCAGTGCACCTTCGACCGTGCTCTGCGGCGCGTGATCTCCGCCCATCGCATCAATGGCGATTCTCATGCTGACTTCCTCCTTCTGAAGTGTCCTCTCCGGTGGACCGGTAGATGACGAAATTCCCTTGGAATACCATTTCTTCGCCTACGTAAGTAAAGACCTCAACCTTCGCTTTGCCTTTTTGGCCGGAATTGGGTCTGACATAAGCTTTCGCAATGCATTTCTCACCGAGATGCACCGAACGGATAAACCGGATGTCTGCAGAGAATGTCAAAGCGATTTCGTCGTTGATCACAGCCACCGCCAAGGAGTTCGCCTGGGCAAACACATGATGTCCACGGGCGATCCCCGTCCGGGAGAACACATGCTCCTCACGGATTTCAAAGATGGAGATCCCGCTCTTGTCCAGCTGCAGATCGACGATCTCCCCGATGACCTCATGCAGCGGCAAGGAACGAACCTGGTCATACGACCGTTCCGCCATCAGCTTCATCCGCTCCCGGAGCTCCGGGATGCCCAGCTCCATGCGGTCAAGACGGATTGTCTGAATGCTGACTTTCAGCTGACGGGTCAGCTCTTGGTCCGTAATAAACGGGTTAGCTTCTATCATTTGGACGAGCTGTTGCTGCCTCGCCCGCTTCGGCAAACGTTCGATGGGTATCCCCCCCTCTTCAGCAAGCAATGATGGTCTATCTATAATATCAACGTTCCCTTATATGTAATAGTTGGCGAAGCTATTCTTTAGAACCTGGTACTAAAATGTAGTATAAAGCATCCCGTCCCAAAAGAAAAGCGAAATTGCCATAAACCTGACGGAAGGCGGCACGGGAGGCGGCAACAACAAAGACAAAAAAAATAGCACCTCATCGAAATGAAGTACTACTTTGAGTTGTTGCTTTAAGCTTATTGGCCAATAATTTCTCTAGATTTGTAAGTTCCGCAAACTTTGCAAACGTGGTGAGCAAGCTTCAATTCTCCGCATTGTTCACATTTTACCATGCCCGGCACAGCCAATTTGAAATGCGTGCGGCGTTTGTCGCGGCGCGTTTTGGACGTTCTCCGTTGAGGTACTGCCATGGTTCCCACCTCCTTATTCAAGTCAACCCTAACCGGGGCTTTATTTCTTGTTTTCTTGCTTATTTTTTGAAAAAATCGCCGAGCGCTGCGAGTCGCGGATCGATCTTATCCGTATTGCAGCCGCAATCCCGCTCGTTCCGATCCGTTCCGCAAACCGGGCATAGCCCTTTGCAGGATTCCTCGCACAGAGCGGCATACGGAAGATGAAGCAACAGCGTCTCTTCCACGTACGGCACGAGATCGACTTTGTCGTCGGCGACATAATGCAAGTCATCGTCTTCTTCCTGCGCCTGTACGTCTGTCTCGGGATCGTCGCCTTGTTTGAAGCTCTCTGAAAACTCCGCTTGCACGACCTGCTTCAAGGGCTTCAGACACCGGGAACAGGTCATATCGAGCTCTGCGGTCAGCTGACCCTTGACATCGACTACGTCTCCGCCGGCAGCTTCCGCCTGCAAATCGACCTGAAGCGGACTGATCGCGGTAATGTCCCTGCGACCTTTAACGACATGGCTTACGTCCAAGGCTTGATGAATCTTCACCGGAGCTCCGGACGAGTTCACCTGACGTAAATGAATAATCATCAGCATCACTCCAAACAAACAAAAGTTATTATACCGATTTTAAGTAAGTTTTGTCAACAATAAAGCGATAATCCTGCGGAAAAGCTGTCGTTCACTTCCCCTTGCCGTACCGCGCCGATTTCATGGTATATTGTGGTATATTCATAAATGAAAATTTGAAACTATCACCCCGGAGAATAAGGAGTCGAGTCCTTTGAAGATCGTAGGGATTATCGTTGAATATAATCCGTTGCATAACGGTCACGCTTACCATTTCGCCGAGGCGAAGCGGTTGACGCAGGCGGACGCGGTCATCGCCGTGATGAGCGGCGATTTCCTGCAGCGCGGCGAGCCGGCGCTTGTCGACAAATGGGCTCGGGCCGAGATGGCCCTCCGCCTCGGCGTCGACGTCGTACTGGAGCTGCCGGTCGCCTACGCGGCCCAGCCGGCGGAGTGGTTCGCCTACGGAGCCGTGGCGTTGCTGGATGCGACGGGGATCACGACGCATCTGTGCTTCGGCAGCGAAGCCGGCGCGCTGACGGCGCTGCTGCCGCTGGCCGAGCGGCTGGCCGCCGAACCGCAAGCGCTGCGGGCGGCCCTCGCGGAGGAGCTCGCCACCGGGGCGAGCTACCCCGCGGCCTATGCGGCCGCAGCCGCGCGTACGCTCGGCGGCAGCGCCCTTGATGCCGCCGCAGCGCGAGCGCTCTTGGAGCAGCCCAACAACAGTTTGGGGCTGCATTACCTGATCGCGCTGCGGCGGCTTCGCAGCGGCATCGCGCCGGTCACCGTCCGGCGCCGGGCCGCGGGATACGGCGATGTCGCGCCGACGGACGCGAGCATCGCCAGCGCCACCGCCGTGCGGCGGCTGATCGCCGGCGGCGGCCTTACCGCGGCCGCGCCGTATCTCCCGCCGTCCACGGTGGACATCCTCGCCCGCGAGTTCGCGGCGGGACGCGGGCCCGTGACGTGGGAGAGCTTGGCCGCGCCGCTCTTCCATCAGCTGCTCCTGGCGTCGCCGGAGCATCTGGCCGCCCTTCATGAGGTCAACGAAGGGCTGGAATACCGGATCAAAAAAACGCTGCCCCGCTTGTCCGAGCCCACCGTCGCCGAGCTGCTGACGCAGCTCAAGACCAAACGCTACACGCATACGAAGCTGCAGCGCACGCTGCTGCATATTCTCTTGCAGCATCCCCGAGCGCTGCTGGCGCCCGAGGCGCTCGCGCAAGGCCCAGGGTATCTGCGCGTGCTTGGCTTTAGCGCGGCCGGGCAGCAGCTGCTCAAGCGGATGAAACAAACGGCCCGTCTGCCGATCCTCACCCGGGCTGCTGAAATGGAGCACCCGCAGCTGAATCTCGACATTCGGGCCGCTGCCGTATATGCAAATGCGATGCCAAAGCGAAGCGCAGAGGAGCTGCTGCGCGAGTACCGTCAAGCCCCTATTCGCTTGACGGATTAATCACGCCGTTACGCTCCAAGCCTCACGCCGCCAAACCTGGAATCGCTTGCCCTGGATTATGGCGCCTTCGGCTCCAACGAAGCCAAATAATCCAAGGCATCGTCCAGCGTCTTCACCGGAACGAGCTTCATCTTCGAACCGATTTCCTCCGCTTTGGCCTTCGCAACCTTATAATTTGCCTCTGGAACAAAAAATATTTCCGCCTTCTCCCGATCCGACGCCACAATCTTAAACTGGACGCCGCCGATCGCTCCTACGGTGCCGTCCTCGGCGATCGTGCCGGTGCCAGCCACCCGGTAGCCTTTGCTTAAGTCCCCCGGCGTCAACTGATTATAAATCTCAAGCGTAAACATTAAGCCGGCCGACGGACCGCCAATCCGCGTGTCGGCAAACTTCACTTCCTTAGCCTGATCCGCGGCCTGTATCTTCCGCAGTTCGCCTACCGATACACCTAATCCGGCCTTGCGCGCGCCGTCAGCCGCCTTAATCTCTACCAGCTCCACCTGCTGGTCGACCGATTTGCCTCCCCGTTCCAGACGGACATCAACCACATCCCCCGGTTGATTGTCCTGCAGCAAGGCGCCAAGGTCTTCAAACCGATTGACCGGCTGTCCCTTCACCGCTCGAATTATATCCCCGGAGTGAAAATCTCCCTTGGGCGGGCTATCCTTAGACAAGCCGATGATAAATACGTACTCCGGGACGATACCGTACTTGACGCCGGCTTTATTATAGGCCGCCATAATCGCATTGGATTGGGAGCTGTTCATATAGTATCGCTGTTGCGTTTCGTATTCCTCGTCATTGCGATCAGGTTCCTTCTTCACGATCTCGGCATGCTTGTTGAAGCGAGCCGTCGCCAGCATCCATACGTTGGCGTAACTGACGGAAACCGTTGTGAGCATAAAAGTGCCCTTCTCCTCAGGATCTCCCGACGGGATGGAAACCATCGGTTTGATTTCCTCTGCCGTCCCCGGCTGATTGATCATATACGGGGTAGACATATAGACGACAACATAGACGATCACCGCAAGGATCAGCACATACAGTCCCGATTTTAACGCTTTGGTTCTGGATGGTCGCATCCCGTTTCTCCTCCCTTCCTGTGTGGCGGCGCTTTCGCATCTTCTCAGCCGCCGCTCCTCTGCCTGCACCTGCCATGCGAAACCGGTAGTCTGTCCTTCGCCGCTGATGCATAGCATGTACTATGCGTATATTCGCTATCGATCTTTATCTAATGACAAAGAAGGTGGATCTATACATATGAATTTCCGACGTTTGGCTGCCAGCCCGCTCTCCACATGGTTAACCGGATTTTTGGCCGTTTTGCTCGTGATCTGCGTCGTTTACGCCCCCGGCGAAGCGTTCAAAGCTTCGGGGGAAGGCTTGACCATATGGTGGCGCATCGTATTCCCAGCCTTGCTGCCATTTATCGTTCTGTCGCAAATGCTGATCGCCTCAGGATTCGCCCATGGTCTGGGCGCGTTGCTCGAGCCTTTCACCCGCCGCGCCCTGGGTCTTCCCGGCTCCTTCGGCTGGGTGCTGCCGCTGGGGATGACGGCCGGCTTCCCTGCTGCAGCCGAAGCTGCGGTAACCCTGCATAAGCAGGGCAAGATCACCGCGCGTGAAGCTGAACGTCTCGCCGCGACAGCTCACTTCTGCAGCCCGATGCTGCTCGTCGTTGTAATTGGTGCAGGCTTCTTAAGCCGACCTGAGGTCGGCTTGCTCTTGCTCGCCGTGCATTGGATGGCCGGCATCGCCGCCGGCGTGACGCTGCAGTTGGTGTTCCCGGACCGCTCGAAATCAGCGGTGTCTCCACCAGCGGTAAAGCCTGCAGCCGAGCGGCGTGAATCGATCCTGCGCCTGGCCGTTCGCCGCATGGAGGAGGCCCGCCGCGAAGACGGCCGCAGCTTTGGCAAGCTGCTGGGCGACGCGGTCACTTCGGGCGTACAAACGCTGATGATTATCGGCGGATATATGCTTATTTTCGCAGTTGTAATTCACGTTATTCTGCTTGCGTTCCCTCATCATACGATGGCTGTTGCAGTGAAAAGCGCTCTGGAGGTCCATTTAGGCTCCTATGCCCTGTCCGGACTGGCTCCTTCTCTTCCTCCGGCCCTCAGCGCCTCGATATTGGGGGCGGTACTAGGGTGGAGCGGCCTATGCGCTTACCTGCAAGTGCGAGCTATCCTCGGGCCCGCAGGCATCGGTGAACGGTCGTTCCTGCTCAGCCGTCTGCTCCATGCGGCTTATGCTTATATCCTCACCTTGCTGCTGTGGAAACCGTTTACCCACTGGCTGCCAAGCGTTCTACCCGCATTTGGCGGCAGCGCAGCCTCGCCAATAGGAAGCGACACCCCGTCCGTCAAGCTGCCCAGTTGGCAGCTAGCGTTCGGGGTGATGGAATGGCAGCTGTGGATGCTGACTTTGTTGACGGTTGGCTTCTTGTCCATCGCGCTCCTGTGGCGGCGACAAGAGAACCCTTAAACTTTAAGCCCTAAGCCGTGCTTAGCTCGGCCCCAGCTTATCTTTGAACTTCTCGCGCAGCGCCAACTCAACCTCCGGCGGCACGAGATCGCTGACATCGCCGTGGAAGCTGGCAATCTCCTTGACGACGCTGGAGCTCAAATACGAATATTTGGGGTGCGTCATCATAAAGATCGTTTCCACCTCGCTGTTCAGCTTATGATTTGTAGAAGCCAGCTGCAGCTCGTATTCAAAATCGGTGACGGAGCGAATGCCCCGGACGATCACATGGGCTTGCTTGTAGTCCATGTAATTCACCAGCAAATCCCGGAAACTGTCGATCTCGACATTAGGGAGGTGCCCGGTCACCTCTCTGAGCAAGGCCTTGCGCTCATCCACCGTAAATAACGGCTTCTTGCTTAAATTGTTCAGTACGGCCACGATCAGCTTGTCAAACTGGCGCGAGGCCCGCTGGATGATGTCCATATGCCCTTTCGTTACAGGATCAAAACTGCCTGGATATACCGCCACACGCGGTTGCCGCTGTTCACTCATGTTGTTCCTCCTGATCGTCGGTTTGAACCGTGTTCAACTCGGTATCGTAAGTATAAATGGATACGGAGGTCTCCCCGTATTCCGCTTTTCGGAACTGTACAAAAGGCCCAAACCGCTCAGGATAAACAAACGAGGCTTCATGTTCAAGTACAATCGTTGCCTCCGGCTTGAGCAGCTGCAGCTCGTCCATCTGGGTCATCAGCGCATCCCCGTGTTTCAAGCGGTACGGGGGATCCAAGAACACCAGATCAAAGGACGCCTCCCGTTTCGCCAGAGCTTTCAGCGCACGTTCTGCGTCGTTTTTGTAGACTTCAGCCATGGCCTCGAATCCGGTCGCCTTCAAGTTCTGACGGATCGTCTCAAGGCTCTTCACATCTTTATCGATAAATACCGCCTTGTCCATGCCGCGGCTTAACGCCTCAATGCCGAGACCGCCGGTTCCGGCAAACAAGTCCAGCGCGGAGCCGCCGTCGAAATACGGACCGATCATGCTGAATATCGCTTCTTTGACTTTGTCTGTAGTCGGCCTGGTCCCCATGCCGGGTACGGCTTTGAGCGACCTGCCCCGGGCTCGGCCCGATATCACTCTCATCGATTAGTTCACACACCTTTTATGCCTGGAAAATTCCTGTCGATATCGTACCATAATCCGCCTAGGATTGAAAAATGAAAAAATCATCGAACTTTTTTGCGAATCGAGGTATAAAAGCCCTCTGCCCGGACACAATTAGAGTATCGACATCACCAAATGTCGTAGACAACCGCGGAGAAGACTTACGTTTCCCCATAAGCTCTTCGTCCGGTTTCTCCTCTCCCATGATGGGCATCCCGCGAGGGATGCCCGGACAAAAGCCCTTGTAGTAAGAAGTTCTACGAGGGCTTTTGTCCTTTTTTTATTTCATCTTCATTTTCGCGAAAAATAACGATCTTCCATCTCCTGTCGTACGCTTCTCGCCTCTTCCCCAGAAGACGCTGGGCTAACTAACCAAATCTCAGCATCAGGGAACTTACGGTGAGTCAGATCAGGAGGGAGCTCTGCCTGAGGGATCGACCACGCGATACGGACCATTTCTGCATCGAAATAGCTTACCCCAAGCCGAATCAAGTTAGCGCCTTCATAACGAAGTCCGGTCCCGTTCACGAGAAAGCAATTGGTATACCTCTTCCCGTTAATTTCGATGGTACCCTTCAATTGGGCATTTCGTTTGTCATAGTACCCATCTAACGCGAGTTGAATCGGCGGAGAAAACGTTAGGTCCTCCTCCATCCAGGCAACTCCGTTAAGCGTTGTCGTCACTTTCACCGGAGATACATTTTGGATATACCACCATGTATATAACGCAGCCAACAGAACCAATCCGGCAGCCGCAAATATCCATAATCGATTGCGAATCGTTGCTCCCTCCCCGCGATCATGCCTGAATCTTCCAACTCATCGTACCACTGGGGGAGTCGGCTGACAACCGTCAAAGCCCTGGCTTATTTCCCCTTGTCAAACAAGCCCCGACGGTGCATCACGGTAATGATTCGGTAGAAATCTACGCTGCCCTGCTCCGGATTATTCAACAGCGGATCGTCTTTGCTGTATTTCACCGCCGCCTCCACCGCTTCCTTGGCCCAGGCGGGAATGCCCGGCTTGGTCCATTTCTCCAACTCGGCGATTTTCTTCGCCTGTGCTTGGACTAGATTTTGAAGCGCAGCAAATTGCTTCTTCTCCTCTGCAGTCATCGGCTCATCTCCTTTCGTTGTGTCGTATTGCGTCAAGCTGTAGGTATTCATTAACTGAATCAGCTTGTTGGCATATTGTGGATCCGTTGCGTAACCGGCCGCAGCAACCGCCCGCGCCGCTTCCGGTCCCGTTTTTCCAATCGCCCCGGCATAGCGCGGCGCCGATAATAAACGGGCGTGATCTGTAATCGACTCGGCCCACGAACGGTATTTACGGAAAGCCGCGTTCACCACCACCGCTTTGCCGCTCCGATACTCGGTTGTGGGCAGAATTAAGCTGCCTGCTGGACCGGTGCCTTTTAGCCCAAACAGATTATTGCCTTGAACAGCTAAGCGACTTGTCCCCCAGTTCGATTCCAAAATCGCTTGGGCGATCGTCAATGAAGCCGGTATCCCGCTTTCCTTCGAGTTGGCAGCGGCAAGGGGGGCGATTTTCTGAATAAACCCGTTTTTGTCCAATCGCATTCACCTCCAGTATAGTTTATGAATTTGGTTGGACGAGGGTTTGGACCCTTACCTTGACGAGCTCGGAAGTCCGCTTAGTTCGATGTATAGCGGAGAGTTCGAGGGGTAACCTAACGTTGGTTTCACAACCTAACTTAACTAGAGGAGGATACTTAAGCAGATGTACAACAATGTCAGTCAACAACTTCGTGAGATCGAACAATCGATGCGCCAGCTTGAACAGCAAACCCGCCAAGCTACGATGATGTACCAGCAAATGCTGCAGCAGGAACAACAAAACGCGATGCAACTGGAAGAGTTGGCTCAACGTGAGCGTAGAGCCGTGCAAGTGATTCAATCCGCGCTCCAAGGACATCAAACAGCGATGCAACAATATCAACGCGTAGCCCAACTTGCGAATCAACTGGAAAGCAGCGTACACTCGATGTCTGGATTCAGCACGAGTTATACCCAGCCTGGCATCGGTCAAACCTCCTACAGCACGCAAGGAATCGGTCAAAGCAACTTCAATTCTCCTATGAACACTCACCAACCAAGCTCTCTGCATACCAGTTCTATAAGCTCTATCGGCTCCAGCTCCATGAGTTCTATCGGGTCCACGGGTTCCGCAGGCTCCATGAACTCCACCGGATCGCATTCCTCGGGTTCCATCTCCGGCGCGGGCTCGATCGGAACCACAGGCTCGATGCGCAACTTCCAATAATAACAGTTATAAATAAACGGCCAGGGATCTTCTATCCTTGGCCGTTTGTTATTCTCCGTTGGTCTAGATGTCTGACCTTTTCACTTGGCATCGTCCACAGCAAAACAGCGATTCCTCCTCAAAATAACTGTATTTTTGCAGGAATCGCGGAAACACGCCTAGACTTTCCCTCGTCCTCCTTCCCCTGTGATATAATTGGAAATTATCATGTGATTGCGGAGGACTTTTCATGAGTAAGATATTCCTGTTTTTTCTCTTGTCTTGGCTGCTAGGCAATCCGTTTCTCGCCATCATCGTCTTGCTCCTCATCCTTTACTTCATTGATCGGCGATATGTTGGGTTGTTTCCGAGCCTGAGCAAACCGATCAAACGCAGCCGCAATATAGGTCGTCTCCGGCAGCAGTTGGCCGCAAGCCCCTTCGACGTCTCTGCCAAACGCGAGCTTGCCCGCTTACTGCTGGAACGCAAGAAATATGCCGAAGCTCATCGCTTGCTCGAAGAGGCGAAGGACTTCTCTGAGTCATCTGCCGAGTTTTGGGATGACCTTGGGGCAGCCTGCTTAGGACTGGGACGGATCGAGGAAGGGGAAGCGCATATTTTGCACGCCCTAAGCCTGAACGAACGGGTGAAATACGGTCAACCTTACCTGCGCCTCGCCTCCGCCTTCCGTGAGCGAGATCCGCAGAAAGCGCTGCAATACGCCGCTCGGTTTGGCGAAATCCAATCCTCCTCCAGTGAAGCGTATTATTTGCTTGGCTGCTTGTATCAGTCGCTGGGCAGCAAGGAAGAGGCAAAACGCGCTTACAAGGAGTCGATTGAGGTGTACCGTTCTCTACCGAAATATAAGAAGCGTCAAGAGCGCGGATGGGCGCTGCGCAGCTTCCTCAAACGCAGCACGCTTGGTTAAGGTCAAGGTATCCACAACAAAACGCCGGCTTCCCTCCAAATTGGAGAAGAAGCCGGCGTTGCTTTTGTACACCTGCGGTTTACAAATTTACACTGTTCTCTTGCTGCGTCCCTTCGCCGAAGCGGCGGTGAAACGGCCACCAGTTCGCTTGCCCAAAAAGCTTCACCATCACCGGGATGAGGAACGGCAAAACGACTACGGAGTACAGCACCAGGCCGGTTAACACCAGCGTGGCGATTTGCAGCATGGACAGCACGCCGGACGGATACATCGAGGCCATCGTCCCGCCAAGAATGATCGCTGCGGACAAAATCACCGTCCCCATATTGCGCATCGAATGCAAGATCGCGTCGCTGACGTTCCACTCTTTGTTCTCGTTAAAGCGGTCCATCAGGAAGATGCTGTAGTCAACGCCCAGCGCTACCAACAGAACGAAGCCGAAGAATGGCGTCGCCCAGCTGACACCGGAGTAGCCAAAGATATCGACGAAGACCCATTCCGTAAACCCAATCGAAGCGTAGAACGTCAACACCAGGGACAAAATGATGTAAACCGGCATGACCAACGAACGGAGCAGCACCACCAGGATAATGAAGATCCCAGCCAGCATTAAGAACACCGTGCGCGTATAGTCGTTCCCCGAAATCGTCTTCAGGTCGTTAAACGTACTCGATACGCCGCCGATCGCGATGTCGGCGTTTTCCAGCGACGTCCCTTTCACTGCCGTTTGCACCGCAGATTCCACGGCACCGATCTGGTCAATCGCTTCCCGTCCATAAGGATTGCTGGAGAAGACAACCTCAAGCTTCATCACTTTGCGGTCTGCGGATAGATACGTATCGAACACCTGCTGGATTTGCTCGTTCTCCAACGCTTCCTTCGGAACGTACCAGCCATCCAGACCGTTGTCCGTGCTTCCAACCTCAGTCAAGTAATCCTTGGCAGTTGTTAATCCGCCGGACACTTGTTCCAGGCCGTCAACACTTTGATTCAGCCCATCAGTTAACTGCGTGATTTGACCCGAAAACTCGCTGAATCCGGTTTGAATTTGCTGTTGCCCGGATTGAATTTGGGCCAGGCCGGATTCGACTTCGGGCAGCTGACCCACGATCTTTCCTTGGCCATTTGCAGCTTGATCCAACCCCGATTGTAATTTCGCCAGGCCTGCGATGATCTGGTTCAAACCATCGGCCAGCTGCTTCCCACCGGCTGCCGCCTGTGCGTAGCCTTGGTTCGCCTGGTTCAATCCTGACGCGACTTGCTCCAGCTGAGCCTCGATCTGCTGAAGTCCGGCCGTCAGTTGCTCCAGACCTTTGCTGGTTTCCATAACCGTCGTGCGAATCGTCAAATAATCTGGATCTGACGCCAAATCCGGATATTTGTCCTCCAGGCTAGTAAATCGCCCCGTCAAAGCGGCTAGCCCTTGCGATGCAGCGCCTAAAGGTTCGCGGATTTGCGTCAGGCCGTTGCCCAAGCCGGAAGCCCCTTGAGCCAACTGCTGATACGAGGCAAGCAATTGATTATGGGCGTTCGCCAAATCCTCAGCACTTTTTTGCGCTTGTTGTAATCCTTGCTTCAACTGGCCAGCCCCAACCGAACCTTCCCGAATCCCTTTCTCAATCGCGGCAAGACCTCCAGACAGCTGAGAGATCCCGTCCTTCAGCTTCGCGGTGCCGTCCACCAGCTGCCCGGTGCTGTCGGCTGCTTCCTTGAGTTTAGGGGCGTTTTCCGACAGGGCCTGGCTGGCTTCCGCCAATCCGTTTTGAATCTTGCCCAGCCCTTCGCCGCCTTCGCCTAATCCTTCACCAACGGTCTTCACCTGATTACTTAATGCAAAATCCTTGAGCACTTCCCCTGTTGGGCGGCTCATCCCTCGAATGCTGGCTACTCCGTCCGTCTTCTCAACCTCACGGCTGATCTTCTCAGCGAGCGCCATATATTCCGCATTATCCATGGGCTCGTCATTTTTAATTACGATGGTGGACGGCAACGACTCGCCGGGTTCAAAGCTTTCGGAGATGATGTTATACGCTTTGACCGATTCATATTCGTCACCGATTTCCTCCATGCTGTTGAAGGACACATTGCCGGTATACGAAATTACGAAAGGTACCGTTACCGCAGCAACGATCAGCAGCGCTGCCCAGGGACGCTTCAAGGAGAAGCGGCCGATGGCGCCCCAGAAGCGGTTCTCCTTATGTTCCAGTGAACCGCGGACAGGCCAGAACAACTTTGTGCCCAGCACAGCCATAAAGAACGGTACAACCGTTACCAAGGCGATCAGCATCACCGCGATGCCGACCGCTACCGCCACCGCCGAACGGTACAACATAAACTGCGATAAGCCAATTGTCGTGAAGCCGACCAGGACGGCCAGTCCGGAGAAGAGCACCGTCTTCCCTGCTTTACGGTACGTCTGGACAATCGCCTCCCATTGGTCGTCTGTATGCTGCAGTTCTTCCTTATAGCGGCTGATCAGCAGAATGCAATAGTCTGTCCCGATCCCAAACATCACCGCCACCATAAAAATCTGTGTATACGTTGAAATCGGGAAGTTCACCGTATCCACCAGAAACGCAACGATGGATTGGGACACCAGATAGCTGAGCCCAACCGTCAGCAAAGGAATAAACGGCGCCACCACCGAGCGGAAAACTACAAACAGGATCAACAGAATAAAGATGACAGTAAAATATTCCGATTTCTTCAGCCCCTGCTCCGAGCTGACGATCATATCCTCGTTAATTTGCTTTTGCCCGGTCAAATAGTGCTCAACCTTCAGCGAATCAAGGGTTTGATGGATATCTTGCTCGATATCCTTAAGCGGACGCTGCTCATCAAGTACCGACAAAGAGGTTAATATCGTTTTGCCGTCCTTGGAGATTAATTTATCTTTCGCTTCCGGCGTGCTGTACGGATCGGTAATCGAAGCGATGCCGATCTCCTCCATCTTGTCGTGCAGCGCGGAGATGCCTTGTTCAATCTCCTTCTGATCGGCCTCATCGATGCCTTGCTCATCATGAAAGACGAGGGCGATTTGTGTCTCTGCCGCTCCTCCCTTCAGCTTAGCCGCCTCCGCCAGAATGGCAGAAGCTTCAGAGGAGGAATACCCGTCTGGAACGGTGATCTCCCCGTTCTCCCGCACTAAATCTGCCATGGAAGGCGCTGTTAGCATCAATGCCGCTGCTAAAGCGATCCACAGCAGCAATATCCACCATCTTGCCTTCAGTATGAATCTCATTTCTCTGAACTCCCTTCGCTGATCAATCTGGCTAATTTTTCGAAAGCGCTGATAACCCCTTCAACCTCTTCCGCACTAAAATGCACCAAATACTTGGAGACCGTGCTCATGATTTGTTCTTGAACGATTGCGTAATTGCGCTCTCCCTGCTCCGTCATCGTTAAATATACGACCCGACGGTCCTCTTCATCCCGAGTTCGCTGTAACACCCCTTTATCAACCATTCGCGTGGTCATCGCAGTAATGGAGCTTTTGCCGACGCCAAACGTGTCTGCCAGTTCCGTAGAGGTACACCGGCCGCGAGAGGCAATATACTTCAAGATCTGAAATTGCTCCATGGTGACATCCTCTTGAATCATGTCGCGGATTTGCCCGTTCAACCGTTTCGTGACCTCGAAATAAGCGGCCAAATAACGTTCAATTAACTGCATCGTTTCAATATTCACTGCCTTACATCCCTCCAGCTCAAACCTGTCCAATTAGTTCTATAGTCGAATAGTTCGATAATCAAACTACAAATGAAACTATAGGCGATTGCCGCCTGAAAGTCAAATTTATCCTTGCGATGAATAGCAAAAAAAGCCGCGGATTTCCCGCAGCCTTTCATCCAGACCTTACTCGTCCTCTTCGTTCTCTTCCACTTCATAGATGCAACGAAACCGTTCTTCCCCGATGGCTTCATCCCAAAACCCGGTAATTTGAAACCCAATGTTCCGGAAGAAATCTGCTCCTGCCTCATCCGTAATAGCCTCCATCCGCTCAGGAGATGCTTCCGTGAGGGCGAGCAGCACCAAGGCACGTCCATACCCTTTCATTCGCTGCTCCGGATGGACAGCCAGGTGGATAATTTCAAGCGTCTGCGAAGCATTAACCCGATAGCCGATAATTCCGGTAATCCCTGCTTCCTCTTCCTCATATCCAAACAGCTGATATGTATCCTCTTCCCGGTACAAACGAGCCGCATCCTCCAGTGCATCCGGGTCAAACATCACGGCATATTCCAGCAGCTCCCGAATGGCAGGCTCGTCCACTCTTGCTTTTATTGATTTGAACATGAAGCCTCCTTGATTTCCGTACGCCCATCCTCGTAACCAATCACAACCGTGTGTGCAATACCCACGAACAATCCATGCTCAACAACGCCCGTCATCGCCTTCAACTCGTCGCTTAACCGGGCTGGGTCGGTTATCTGTCCGAAGGCCGCATCGACAATGTAGTTGCCGTTATCCGTCACGTACAACTGATCCCCTTGCATCCGCATCTCGAACGGCACACCATAACGGCTCTTCAACTCCCGCAGCGTCCATTCGTAACAAAACGGAACCAGCTCAATTGGCAGTTTGAAACGCCCTAATGTAGAGACCATCTTCCCGTTATCGGCGATAACGATAAATCGATCGCTGTTGATCGCAACGAGCTTCTCCCGAAGCAACGCGCCCCCGCCGCCTTTGATCAACGCCATTTGCGGATCGACCTCATCGGCCCCGTCAATGGCTAGATCCAATCGGTCCACATCCTTCGCCTCAATGAGCGGGATGCGGTATTTCGCAGCCAGTTCTTCCGAAGCCTTCGATGTTGCAATGGCACGAATTTGCAACCCGTTCCCCACCATCTCGCCGATTTTCTCGATCGCATAATAAGCGGTTGATCCCGTTCCGAGACCAATGGTCATTCCGTCCTTAACCCATTCTGCAGCGCGGTAACCCGCTGCTTGTTTGGCATTCATGTCTACCCCTCCAAAGTCTTGGTGTTCGTACCTTTATCCGCTCGAACAGGCTGTTCCAGCGGCACTATCGCTCCTATCATACCAAAAAAGCCCGGACAATAGAACAGCAGCGTAACCGATTCGGTCCGCTGCTTCTAAGAAACCATCTCTCAAGCTAGCTGTGGTGTAATGCTCGTACCGTTTTCGTACGTTTTTCAGGCTCCTTCGGTTTGATCGCACCACCGGGACCGGATTCCGGCTTAACCATTATCAGCAGCAAGATGACCGCCACCAGGGACACAGCGGAAATAACAAAAAACATCGTCATATGGCCAGCCTTCATCAACAGCGACATCACCGGCGGCCCTGCCGATACGCCGATAAACCGCATGCTGCTGTAGATCGAAGTGATCGTTCCGCGCATTACCTTATCGACACCTTCGGTGATCAAGGCATCAGAGCTGGGCAGGACGATACCGATGCTGGCGCCGCAGATGATCAGACAAGCGATTACGAAATAGATGTTGTTCAGAAAGCCGATGCCAAATAAGGCTCCCGTGGATAGGATTAAGCCTGCGACACCAGACCATTTCATCAGCTTTTTATCATCGCCGATTTTCTTCCCGGTCACGTAAGAAGCCAGACATAAAGCGGCTAATGGAATCGCCAGCACCAATCCCTTCATCACGCCGTCCAGGCCGTGTTTGACTTCCAATTGCTCCGACAGATAAAACAGCACACCAAACAACAGGAACATCGAAATGCAGCCGATTGCAAAGATGGCGTAGAGCCAGCGGCCTTTTTGCTTCAGTACCTTTTTGACGGCAGAGATAAATTCACCCAGCGGCTTGGCCTTCTCCCGATCTTTCGGTTCCCGCACCAAAAACAGCACCAGCAATAGCGAGATCAAACATAATACCGGAATCGACAGAAGCGGCACATACCAGATCCAAGCGCCAAGCAGTGCACCTAAGATCGGGCTGAGCACTTTGCCAAACGTATTGGAGGTTTCGATCAAGCCTAAATTGTGGCTGACTTCCTCCTCACTTTCATACAGATCGCCGACCAGCGGCAACACGATCGGGAAGGCGCCAGCCGCTCCGATCCCTTGCAGGAAGCGACCGCCTAGGATCAGCCAGTATACGGCCAGCCCGTTCACAAACCAATCCGCCACGCCAGAAATAAAGCCGCCGATTCCCGCGATAATCAAGCTGGGCACAATGATCGCTTTACGGCCGAATTTATCGGAAAGATAGCCGGCAATCGGAATCAGCAAGATCGCAACCACCGCATACACGGTGATCAGCATACTGACCTGAAAGGAGTTGACATGAAGCTCACGGGCAATCTGTGGCAATATCGGAATCAGCATGGAATTTCCCAGCGTCATAATAAGCGGTATGGAGGCCAATGCAATCAAATCGCCTTTTTTGCCGAGCATCTAACCATCAGGCCACCCTTCACGAATGAAGTTTAAACAGACCCGGTTAGTGTGATACATTTAGCCGAAATTATACCGCTGTCAAGGAACCAGAATATAGGTTGATTTCGAAGCTTCCCGGATAAACCGGCTAGGTTCGCCTACGGAGTAAATGCGCAGCAAGTGCATCGCTCTTGTGCAGGCCGTATAAAACAGCTTCCGTTCGGCTTCTCTCGTGTACTTCCGGTCGGAACCGTCGTAAATCAGTACCGCATCGAACTCCACACCTTTGGCCAAATACGCCGGAATGACATGAACCCCTTTCTCAAAGGATAACGTCGTCTTCTTGATCAGCTTGGCCGGCAGCTTAGCGCTAAGCCGATCGTAGGCTTGCTTGCTTTCCTCCGCCGTTTTACAGATGACGGCAATCGATTCATATCCGTCCGCGCGCAGCTGACCGATCATCGCCTCCAGCGAAGCATGAAGCTCCTCTATATCGTCAACCAGGTGAACCTCTGGCATTTCACCTTCCCGGTTGAATGGAACGATCGCCTCCCCGCCAGGGATCATCTCACGGGTGAACTCCACAATTTGGCGGGTGGAACGATAGCTTTGCTCCAGTGTAATCAACTCGCTCTCCTCCGCACCGTACAAATCGCTGAATACAGAGGACTGCTGAAGCACCGAGGCATGCGCATATATCGCCTGGTTCAAGTCACCCAGCGCTGTCATTTTGGCCCGCGGGAACAGACGCTTCAAGAAGAACAGCTGGAACGGCGAATAGTCCTGCGCTTCGTCAATAATGACGTGACGGATCGAGGTGTTGGACCGGAAGCCCAGCAGCAGCTCTTTTAAATAGAGGAAAGGCGTAATATCTTCATAGAACAGCTCGCCTCCCGCAATTTTCTGCAGCGTCTGCTCGCAGATCTCTTCCCACTGATCCGGAAGCTCTTCTTGATGAACTTCTCGGAAGATCGCCAAGTCGTTGAACAGCTGGGTGTATAGCCGCGTCACATCAACGAAACGCAGCGATTTCACCCATTTGCGAAGCGGTTTAAGCCGATCGCTGACTACCATTTTGGCCAAAATCGTCTTCTCATCCTCATAATCGGTAAATGAAGGAGTTTTGCCATGTTGCTTGCGCCGCATGCGCTGGTAAGCCCGCTGGTAGTCTTCCGCATCAAGCAGTTGAATTTGTTCCTCTACCCAAGGCTGATCCAATTCGGACTTGGCAAAAGCGGCGATGGCCTTGAGCAGCCAATCTTTTAACAGCTCACAACGGTTGGCCAGCCGGATCGCCGGATCATAAGAATAAAATTGCCGGGCAATTTCCTCCACGCCAACAATCTCCTTGCCCTGAAAGCGAAGCGGTTTAAAAATCATCCCTTTCTGCTCCAGCAATTCCTTATACCGTGTGATTGCATGCAGAAATTGAACTGACGATTTAAACCGGATTCCGCTGACCCGAGCTTGATAAGCCTCATCCTCAGGAGCAGAAAGGACATATTCAATTTGTACAAACGGATCCTCAAGCTGGAATTCTCTCCCGAGCCGATGCTCCAGATACTCCTGGAACGTTGTTTGCAGCATATTTTCTTCGCCCAGCTCGGGTAATACCGTTGAAACATAACTGTTAAACATCGGGTTGGGGGAGAACAAAATCATCTGATCTGCCTGCAGCACCTCACGGTGCTTGTAGAGCAAGTAAGCGACCCGCTGTAAGGCCGCCGATGTTTTGCCGCTGCCAGCAGCCCCTTGCACGATGAGCATCCGACTGCGATCGTTACGGATGATTTTATTTTGCTCGCGCTGAATCGTAGCCACAATGCTCTTCATTTGCGCATCGGAGGTACGGCTAAGCACCTGCTGCAGCAGCTCGTCGCCAATCGTGACACCGGTGTCGAACATCACCTTGATACGGCGTCCGTTAATTACAAACTGACGCTTAAGCGTCATCGTTCCTTTGATCGTGCCGGACGGCGTCTCATAGGAAGCCGGCCCGGGAACACTGTCATAATAAAGATTGGAAATCGGCGCCCGCCAATCATAGACGAGGAACGTTTCATCCCCCTCTTCGAGCAAGGAAGCAATCCCAAGATAGATGGCTTCCACCGGCTCGCCTTCTTCCGCGAAATCAATGCGCCCGAAATAAGGCGATTGCTTCAAACGTTTCAGCTTTCCAAGCGCCATAGACGCATGCTGATGGCTTTTCTCCCGCTCTGCAAGCACCTGAGATTGCTGCCGTAAGCTGGTCGACGTTTCACCGACATCATCCGCTTCGCTAAAGTTCACCGTTACTTCGTCCCAGAAGTCCTTCCGCATCTCAACGACGTCGCCGCGTACACTGCCAACCTCCCGCTCCAGCTTGCGGATTCTGGCGTCGATTTGATCTGCCACGTACTCCACGCGGCGTTGTTCTTCCTGCCATGCTTGATCTGTATGGTCCAATGAAATCGCTCCCTTGAATAACATCTTACTTTATCCGCACCTAATATCTTGACAAACGATAAAAATTATGATAAGATTGATTTGGGTGAAATCTGATCACAAATAGATTGATGGACTATCTTTTATTGTACCAAGTTAAACTTTACTTATCAATCTATGTTTACATGATGAATGACATGAAAGTCCTGCCTTGAGGGCAGGACTTTTTGATTTCTCCGCTACTCGTCGGTCGCTGCAGTGGAGTGATCTGCCAACCGGTTAAGCCGCTCCAATTGGTGACCGTATTCGTACATTTCAGCTGATACGATAGATAAACGCAACACACCGGTTCGCTCAGTCGCATATTGATCCAGCATCCGCCGCAGAAATTCGTCGTTTTCCGTTTCAAATTGCATCGATTCGCTATAGCTTGGCTTCAGCTTGTCATCAAACTTCAGCATAACATGTTCGTGGAACTTCGTAAGCTTCTCCAAATGCTCGTCGAATTCCTGATTTAATTCCGGCGTACGGGCGGCCTGGAAATAATGCTGCTCCACCGCATTCAGCACCTCAACTCCTTGACGAAGCGTGCGCAGCATTTGCTTATACACGACCAGCTGACGATGATCGCTAAATTTCGGTGCTTTGATTTTCTTCTGATCTTCTTCCATCAGCTTATACTTATCCGCTAATTGAGTGATCGTATCCTCAAGTTTACGCTTATCAGACCGGAATACTGCTTCTTTAATCTCATCGGAGATCGCCGTTCTTAGCAGCAACGACAGCTGATCAAACGTCTGCCGAATCTGTTGCTCGAACTGTACCTTCGGCTTAGGCGGGAACAAGACGATGTTAATGATAAACGCTGAAAAAATACCAATTAAGCTAAGCAAAAAACGGTTTAACGCAAATTCCCATTGGCCCGACGCTTCCATTACGGACACGACCGTAACCAGTGTAATACCGATCGTATCCCCCATTTTCAGCTGCAGACAAATCATGATCACTATAATGCAAACCAAACCTACGGCGATGGGTTCATTCGAGAAGACCATGCCGCCCAGCATCGCTAACACAGCCCCCAGCGTATTCGTCTGCAGCTGATCGATCAAGTAACGCCAGGAACGATAAATGGTTGGTTGCATGGCAAAAATCGCAGCGATCGCTGCAATTACCGGCGAAGATAAGCCCAGTAAGGTACCGGCATATAAAGCCAGTGTTACCGCAACCCCCGTCTTTAGCATTCTCGCGCCAAATGTCACTTCCATTCCCCCTACGTCCCCCAGCACATTCCAATTATTTTAAGCAAAATTTTAACTAATATTAAGGTTCAACTCAGATATCCTGCCTGTTTTTGGTCAAAACTGATAAAGGCAAGGACCAAATAATTCTATACGAAGAGGTGAAAAATGTCCATGTTTATGGAGAACTTGAAACCGATAGCTGGCAAATTGACCCTTGCACTCCTGCTGGCTGCCGGTTCGGCTGCTGCGGCAGGAACCGCGTATGCGGAGACCGGAGCTCCGGCGGATCAAACACCGCAGGTGAGCCCAAGTCCGTCGCAGACGGAAAGCAAGCCGCATAAGCATCATCCCCACGGCCATTTCCGCGGCGGGCACATCGTCAAAGATACCGCCGAAATGCTGGGTATGGAGCCCAAAGCTCTGGTCGACCAACTGAAGCAAGGCAAAACATTGCTTCAGGTCGTGCAGGCTGAAAAAGGCTGGAGCGAAGAGGAGTATCTGAAGAAGCTGACCGACTCCGCGAACAAAAATATCGACAAAGCGCTGGCTGAAGGCAAAATCGATCAGGAAAAAGCGGACAAAATGAAGTCCAAACTTCCGGACAAGCTGAAGAAAATCATCAACCGCAACTGGAAGGACCGGATCCCGGGACAGCCAGCAGCGGATTACCAAAATAACAAGGTCAACTGGACCCATATGTATCACTGATGGCGAACACCACGGACAACCGTGAAAAAACCGCTGGGCGGCCAAAAAGGCTCGTTCAGCGGTTTTGCATTTATCGAATGAATTATTTCTCTTCCGACGATCCTGTATCCACTGCAGCTTCCGTTGTTTGATGCGGACCCCCCCCTACGGGAACCTCAACGATGTCCAGCAGGAAGATGAAGATCGGTACACCGACGATCAGTCCCCAGACCCCCAGGAAATGCTCGGAAACCAGCAGAATGAGGAAGGTGAAAAAGATCGGCAAATGCGTTTTATTGGACATAAATTTCGGGTTTAGGAAGTAGGTTTCAACGGCATGAACCAGTGCAATCATGATCAGGACATAAACGATTTTGATCAATCCGCCAATTTTAAAAGCAATCGCACACAATGGAATCAGCGAAATGATAACCCCCATGACCGGAACGAGCCCGAGCAAGAAGATCATTATCGCCAGAGCGATCAAATTCGGAAACCCTAGAATCCATAGGAAAATCGTCGATAACACTGCATTTACCGTTGCAATCAGAAATTGAACTTCAATCACTTTACCGAAGGACTGAACGAATTTACGTCCGAAGTACTCCAGTTCCTTGAACAATCCCCCGATTTTGCTTTCTCGAAACTGGACGGTAAAGTTCGTCACCTTCTCTTTCTCCAGCAGGAAGAACAAGCTGAGCACGATCGCGATGAACAGATTTAAGCTCCATTCGCCGATATCGGTTAACGTGCTGAGCAAGAAGGTAAACCCGTTGTTAATATATGCCGATAGATCGATATCTTTCAAATATTCCACGATGTAATTCAAGATCGGGTTATCCGGTAACATCGGTGGATTCGAGTAGAACGAGATCACCTGGTTGACCAAGTCGGTCAGCTCGGTAAGCAGCACCGGCATATAATAGTAGACGGCCGAACCAAGCAAGGAAATGAGCAAGACGTAAATAAACAGCACGGTGATGGTTCGATTGATGCGAATCACCTTAGCTACGTTCCGGCTGATGAAGTTGTGCAGCCGATTGATTAAATACGTCAATATAAACGTAATGAGCAGCATATTCAGCATACTGCGGGCGAAATACAAAACGAGGACGACAAACAGCAGGGCAAGCACCCTGCGGAATCCCGCCATTTGAAACAGTTCCTTAAAAAACGTCATGAGTCACAAACGGCCCCTTCACAGTTACTGGAGGATATTCCCCTGCGTTAATCTTAAGCGAGCCATTAAGACTTTGCAAATAAAATAGTTAGAACCATACCGGCTTAACGCAAACCGGTTTGGATACGGATGCGGTCTGGCCCGTAAACGTTAGGCGACCGCTATCGGAATCCACTGTAAAGACTGCCAACAAGTTGTTATCCCGGTTCGCCGCTATCAGATATTTACCGTCAGGAGTCAGTGCAAAATGACGTGGATGACCACCTTCACTGGAGACATGTTCAACTAAAGTGAGCCGTCCACTCTCAGGATCGATCGCATATTGTACGATGCTGTCATGACCGCGATTAGATCCGTATAGGTAACGGCCATCTGCCGAAATGGCGACCTCTGCGGTGGTGTTCTCTCCCGTGTAATCAGGCGGAAGCGTTGGGACGGTGTCCTGCAAGGCCAATTCACCCGTTGCTGCGTGATAAGTGAACAGAGAGAGCGAGGAGTTCACCTCATTGATGGAATAGAGCCACTGCCCGTTCGGATGGAAAGCAAGATGTCGCGGACCTGCTCCTGGCGGCGTAGACGCTTCACTCTGATATACCAACTTTCCGGACTCCGGTTCAAACGAGTATACGAAAATACGATCCAACCCCAAGTCGGCGACCAGCGCGTAACGGTTATCCGGGCTGAACGTAACGGAATGGGGATGCGGACGATCTTGGCGCACCGGATCAGCCCCGTGACCTTCATGCTGACGCTCGTCAACCAACTTGCCTGCTGTTCCGTCTGCCTGAAGCGCCACAAGGCCTACGTTCGCGCCGTGATACCCCGATACGGCGGCAAATTTGCCACTGCGGTCCAGTTGAATGTGCGAGGAAGAAGGGCGAATCGTTACTCCCCGGTTTAATTCAGATAGCTTGCCGCCTGAATCCACATCAAATGCAACAATCTCCCCGATCCGCTCCCCTTCCAGCGTCGTTTCGGAAATGGCGTACACCTTCCGGGAATCTTGCCGGATGCCTAGAAATGTAGGGTTCTTCAATCCCGACGCTTGATCCAGCAAACGGAGCTCCCCTGTATCCAAATTCATTTCATATGTGTAAACTCCGGGATCGCTCGCTTCAGCATACGATCCCACAAAAATCAGCAAACGTTGTTGTGAGTCTGACAAGTGAAATTCCTCCTTCATCGATGAAGCATGTTTAAATGATGTCTCCTATATTTTTCCGTAATTCATCTAAAAAGTCCAGTGTCTCACCCGGGATAAAATGAAATATTGAAACTCCAAATGAGGCCAGCTACCCAAAACAGTTAAAATATGATATACTGTAAGCGCTTCCGAAAGCATCTTCTAAAGGGGGATTTGGAATGATGAACGTCGGACTCGAAGAAAGAGGCGTTTATGAGGATTTTAATCCTTACGAGACGTATTTCTTCAAGATCGGAGCTCACGGACTGGTTTGCTTCCATGGACGGAATTACAGTATTAAACAGAGATTATCCGCCGAACAGACCTCGAAGTTGATCTCAGACCCTCGCTTTTTCCGCATCAGCACGAACTGCTATGTGAACCTGACCCAAGTCTCGGAAATTCGCGATAACGTTGTTTGGTTCCGGGATGAACGGCATGGGATTAAGACGATCTCGGTCCCCAGACGTAATCTGGAGCAATTGAAACGGCTTATCCCGTCTCAACGTGGCAAAGTCACTGCTGGAGTGAACTAACCCTCCGCTGACCTGCCCAGCCAACGGCAAAAAAGCAGCCTGACTCGCACCGTCGGAAGACGGCCGGGTCGGCTGCTTTTTCCGTTATTCCTGATTATTTCACGTAGAGACGGGCGCGTTCTTCCCAAATCTCACCGGGAAGCAAGCTAAACAGACCGATCTCCTCAGCCGGTAAATTCGACTTCGGTGCATTCACCAGATTGATCTGCGGCTCTGGACAGAAGAAGCCTTCCGTCGCCCCGTTATTCCAAATCATCCATTGCTTGTAGGAGGTCCCCACATCATATACAAGCGTCTTGCCCAGCTTCGTATCGGTCAGTTCCATCCGATTTCTGCCGTTTTGCGGCACCGCCGTATAATGGTTATCCATCGAAGCGAAGAACGGATAGACGCCCTCCCCTTTCATCTGCTCCTCTTCAGCCGTCAGCGGTTGGAAGGATCCGGTCGGGAGCATCCGCTCACTCATTTGCCAACGCTGCCCGATCGTCAGTTTAACCTTGTAATCCTTCGCCGTACTTTCAGGTGCAAACGGTGCATTCACGGCAGTATGGAAGGCCAGTAAGCATGGCATCTCTTTGTCACCTTCATTGCGAATGAACACTTGCTGAGCCAAGCCATCATCGCTCAACGAATATCTGAGTCGAATTGTAAATTTAAAAGGAAGGTACCGATACACCTCGTGGTTCTCGTCAACCGAGACTTTAACGGAAACATAGCTCTCCACCGGGGTCTGTCCGAAGTCCTCAACCTCCCAAGCCGTCGTATGTAGAAATCCGTGCAAATGGTTGTGGGTTGCAGCCTCGTTCACCGGGAATTGAAGAACTTCACCTTTCCAAGGGAATTGTCCGTCTTCATACCGGTTGGGCGGGAACAGCACCGGGATCCCGTGGACGCCGGGGTTACTTTTGAATGCCTCCATCTCCTGTTCACCCGGCTCCCGCAAGAAACGGTAACCGCTTTCGACATCGCGGAAAGCGATCAAATTGCCGCCGATTTCCGGCAGCAATACTGCCTCATAACGCCCGGATTTGAGCCATACTGCCTTTTCTCCTTGATAAGTTCCTTCATAAGCCGTTCTTTGTGCCATGGATGATAATCTCCCTTCATTGCTTAGCGCTCATCTTGTAATATACCTTAAAGCGCCTTCAAAAGTCACCCCTGTCCATCACACCATGGGCTGCAGATCATTCTGCCTCCATCTGCCATACATCATGCATCGCGCAAAATTTTGCGCCCGAAGCTTGCAGCCAAAACGATCATGGACGCTCCAACGATCAGTTGCATGCCAAAAATTTGCGTCCACAGCGGCCACGATTCAATCCATTCCAACACCTGCCCGCCAATCAGTGGACCAAAGAATGAAGCTACCCCCGTGATCGCCGAATACATCGCCATATACATCGGACGCTCCGATTTGGGTGTGTCGCCAATCATAAAGTTAAAGGCCAGTTGGTTAAAACCGCCGACACCAACCCCAAAGATCATATGAGCCAGGAAGAGCACGGGCAACACAGGCAGTATAGACAGTCCGCCCCAGCACAAAATTGCCAGTGCAATAATCGGCAGCGTCCAGAACAGCAGGCGACGATTGCTGTATCGCGCATTCAGATTTCCCCACACGTAAAAGCTTGCCATCATAAAGATCGTCTGCGTCACATTTAAGAGTGAAATGGTCTGATAATTAATGTTCAGCAGCTCCAGCATCACATACGAGTACAGCGGCACGACCAGGTTTTGCAGCAGCAGGAAGCCGGCCAGAAACAACGTAGCCTTCATAAAGGCTCCGTCCTGGAGCGGTTTGCGCAGCATCGGCATGAACTTGCTTTCCGCGGAACGCTCGAAAGCAGCATCGGGATAGAACATAAACACAATAATGTTGGCGATCGCACAAATCCAAATCACGATATACAAGTAGAAGAACCCTTGCGCCTCCGGATAATGGTCCAGCACCATCCCGCCCAAAAACATCACCAACGTGTTCAGCGCATTCAGAAACGTATTACGGATGCCAAAATATCTTCCCCGTACGCGCGCTGGCACGATATCGCTTATTAGCGAGTTCCACAACATCGCTCCAACCGTATTAAAAATAAACGCCGCGATATATAGAGCAATGAATCCGGTTACCCAATACTGATGCGGTAAAACAAACGGAACAAGGCCCGTTGCCCCCCACAGAATACGATGCAGACCAACGAACAGCACCAGAGCCCATTTGCGGCTGGTTAAACGCTGGATGAGATAAGCGACAGCGATCTGAGCAATATTCACGAACGTCGTGATCGCTAAAACAAAGCCAATTTGGGCTGAATTCGCCCCAAGGTACAGCAGGAATCCCGTCAGAAATTGACCGCCAAGCAACGTTTGGAAGATCGTGGAGGGAACACCCTCCCAGGTCGCGATCGCCAAGTTGCGGCGCTGGCGGGACGGCTTTCGCGATACCAACGATTTTTGCATGTTATTGCTCTTCATGTTTGTTGGATACTCCTTTGGTTTCTCTCTCCGAATAGTTCTGTCTCTTTTTTTACATACTTCAAGTGATTCGTTAATCTGAAGGAATGGAGTGCTAATGAACGTATGCGGATACCCTTGAGGTTTGGGATGCTTCTTGTTAGTCTGACTCTGCCGCTGACCATGATCACTTCCTGCGGCCAGCAGGATCGAGTCCGATCAAATTCCGTCCCTCCGTCCGGCAATCCCCCCGTGAAAACAGAAGCGATCACCGAATCCAACGGTACAACTTGGGTACCGTTAAAGCTGGTGGCTCAGAGCCTTGGCTTGCGACTGCAGGAGAACCGAGACAGCGCGAATCTCGGTTATAGCGATGTGATGTTTACCGTTCAGCCCAGCCAAAGGCATGCGATCTCCTTCGGTCAGCCGATCGCACTGCCCCAGGCGCCGGTGCGTGAGAACGGCCAGCTCTATATGACGATAGATGCCGTATCTGCCTTGCTTCAAACGAAAGCAAAGATAGATACCCGCACAGGGAAGCTTAGCTTTGACCGCATCACCCCGGCGGGCAGCAACATGCCGCCGCAGACAGGAACGAGCCGATACGGAGTTCTAAGCGTTGCCGATCAACAGGATGAAATGGTCGCTTATGCCAAGCAATTTTTGGGCGTACCTTATGAATTTGGCGCCGCACCTTACGAACAGTCCAAAGCGTTCGATTGTTCGTCCTTCACTCGTCATGTCTTTAAGAAGTTTGGTCAAGATTTGCCGCGGCTGGCTCGGGATCAAGCCAAAGAAGGCGTGCCGGTGACGCGGGATCAACTGCAAGTGGGAGATTTGATCTTCTTCACAGTCCCCGGTCGATTTCAATCCGACAAAATTCCAGGCCATGTCGGCATCTATGTCGGCGACGGCAAGTTTATTCATACCTGGGGGGAACCCGGAGTTCAAATCAGCCCGCTGGACAGCGGGTACTGGAGCACGGTGATTCTTTCCATGCGCCGGGTTCGTTAATTCCGCCCCAGAGCCTAAAGCAAAGGCCGGGAAACCGTAAGGTTCACCCGGCTTTTTTCCTGCCAATCAGCGATTTCCCTTCGATACAAATACAAAGTATAATGAAAGTAGGCATCACTTTCCATATAATAATTTATACATTAAAACCTGATGGATTTAGAGGAGAAAGACGATGGACAACGACAATCTGAAACAGGCTTATGAGGTGCTTGGACTGCCCGAAAACGCTTCCCGCGAAGAACTGGAGAGAGAATTCGACATTTTGTTGCGCAGATCCCGTTCGCGTAACCTCGATCCCGGCGAAGCCGAGGAAATTGAGCGTAAGATCCAGGCTTACAAGCAGATCGTGGAGACGGAGGAACAGCGCAAGCTCGCGGAGTTAACCCGCAGGCGTTATGAGAAATGGGGCAAGTTTGCAGGGACCGCTGAGAAGGTTGACGATTTTTTCCGGCTTTATCGCAATTATGTGATTATTGGAATCATCGCTATCGCAGCAATCATTTGGGGGACAAACGCTTATCTTAATCATCTCGAGGAACAAAGACGGCTGGCCGCCCTGCCTCCGATCGATCTGTCGATCATCATGGCGGGCAATTATATGACCGATGACCAGAACGGCGGCGTCGACGCTCTAGAGCAAGCGATGACAGCACAAATCCCCGGATTCCAAAGGGTGGAAATTGAAATGCTGTACTTACCCATGCAAGGAGAAGCCCTGACGACTGCAGATATCGCATATCAGCAAAAGGCGATGGCCGTGATCGCTTCCACAAGTCCGGATATTTATATTACCGATGCACCTACCTTTGAGTGGTTATCAAATGGCGGCGCCTTTCTCAGCCTTGACGATTTGGTTAATGGAGAACTAAAGGATTTTCTGACGGAGGACTCCCTTGTCAAGGATGTGTCCGATGAAGACAATACGGAGCATGTGTACGGCATTAAAGTTACCAACAGCCGTCTCGTCAAGGATCTGCCGTTAGGTTATACAGACTTAATTATTTCGCTCCGCGTTGACGCGAAGAACAAAGACAAAGCGATCACAATGATCAAGACTTACTTGGAAAATGTCCCGAAGGCGGCGGAATAGCCGCCTTTTTTTTCGTGCATTTTTCATAATTGATTAATTGCAGGGGATGCTATACAATAACCCTATAAACGCGCGTTTACGAAAGTGGGGACAAACCTTTATGCGCAGTGAAGACATCGCCAAACTGGCCGGGGTGTCCCGCAGCACCGTCTCACGGGTGATCAACAACTATCCGAACGTTCCGGAAGCAACGAGGGCTAAGGTGCTCCGCGTCATTGAGCAGCACCATTACGAACCGAACAGCTTTGCCCGGGCGCTCGCCGGCAAACGGACGGATACGATCGGCCTGTTCGCCATCAGCATGACAGAGAAAGAAGATACTAGCCGCATCTATCAGAACAGCTATTTTGCCCCAATCGTCGACATGGTCGTCGACACGGCCAATGCCCGCGGATTTTATGTACTGATTCATACCGTTTATTCGCCGGGCGACTTCCAAAAGGTGAAGCAAGCGTTCCTGCAGAAGCGGATTGATGGCGGAATTCTAGTCGGTACGCAGAAGGACATCGAGCTGGTTCGGGAAATGGTGGATCAGGAAGCGCCGTTAGTGCTCGTCGATTATGACATTGCAGAAATTATGACCGAACGCCTGAACAAAAATCATCTGGCAGTCATCAACTCCAATGATTACGAAGGTACGGTCCAAGCGATTGAATATTTGATCGAGCTCGGGCATCGTGACATCGGCATTTTGAAAGGCAGCATGAATACTTACTCGGGCCGTGAGCGATACTTAGCTTATGAGCACACGCTTAAGAAGCACGGATTGCCGCTAAATGAAGCGTATATCCTTGAAGGCGAATTTCTGAAGGATAGCGCCTACCGCGAGACTCATCGGCTGATCGAGCAAGGAAATTGGCCAACCGCCATATTCTGCGCTAACGACGATATGGCCATCGCAGCAATGGAAGCGTTTGCGGAAAAAGGGATCAGCGTTCCGGAGCATGTGTCGATCATCGGCTTTGACGATGTCGAAATCGCTTCCCGGGTAACGCCGAAGCTGACGACCATTCGGCTGCCCATCGATGAGATGGCCAAGGCTGCCGTTTTGAAAGTGATCGAGCTATGCGAAGCAGAGCAGCCCACCTTCAGCACCGTCAGCTTTCCAACTCGTCTGGTGATCCGGGATTCCTGTCAACCCCCGGCGAAATAACCAAACACCCTACCCTCCTCCCCGATCTTCAAATGATCGCCGGAGGAACCTTTTCTCATGATAATAAACGCGCGTTCACAAACGAAGGGAGAGTTCCTGTTCATGAAATTTGGAGCATTTGACGATCAGCGTAAAGAGTATGTGATTCATACGCCGCAAACCCCTTACCCGTGGATTAACTACCTTGGAAATGAGCAATTTTTCGGTCTAATCTCCAATACGGCCGGCGGTTACACGTTCTATCGCGATGCGCGCCTGCGTCGTTTGACCCGCTATCGCTACAACAACATTCCGCTGGATACCGGTGGACGTTACTACTATCTCCGCGACCATGACAACGGCGATTTCTGGACACCGGGCTGGATGCCGGTCAAACGCGAGCTGGATTTCTACGAATGCCGACACGGTTTGGGCTATACGTCGATCACCGGAGAACGCGGCGGCATTTCGGTCACGCAATTGGCGTTTATTCCGCTGGGTTACAACGGTGAAGTACATCGTTTAACGGTGAAAAATACGAGTACCGAGACGAAGAAGGTCTCTCTCTTCTCTTTTGCCGAGTTCTGCCTGTGGAACGCTCAGGACGACATGACTAACTTCCAACGCAACCTGAGCACCGGCGAAGTCGAAGTGCTGGATTCCGTCATCTACCATAAAACGGAATACCGTGAGCGCCGGAATCACTATGCCTTCTATTCTGTGAACCGCGACATCGACGGCTTTGATACGGACCGCGAATCGTTTGTAGGACTGTATAATGGCTTGCACGAACCGCAGGTTGTTGTTGCCGGCAGAGCTTCCAACTCCATCGCCAGCGGCTGGTCCCCGATCGGCTCGCATGAAGTGACGCTGAAGCTTGCTCCAGGCGAAACGCAAAGCCTGATCTTTATTCTCGGTTACGTCGAAGTGCCGGAAGAAGAGAAATGGGAATCCGCTGGCGTCATCAACAAAAAACCAGCGCTCGAGATGATCGAGAAATTCGCAACAGACGCCGACGTTGACCGCGCTTTGGCTGATCTTGCTGCGTACTGGGACGGCTTGTTGTCCAAGTATCAAATCCAAAGCAGCGACGATAAACTGAACCGCATGGTCAACATTTGGAATCCGTATCAATGTATGGTGACGTTTAATATGTCCCGTTCGGCTTCCTATTTCGAATCCGGGATCGGCCGCGGGATGGGCTTCCGCGATTCCAACCAGGACTTGCTTGGCTTTGTGCATCAAATCCCGGAACGGGCTCGCGAACGGATTCTCGACATCGCTGCTACGCAATTTGAGGACGGCAGCGCGTACCACCAATATCAACCGCTGACCAAGAAAGGAAATAACGAAATCGGCAGCGGCTTCAACGATGACCCATTGTGGCTCGTGCTGGGGACGGCGGCTTACATCAAGGAGACTGGCGA
Source organism: Paenibacillus sp. J14 (assembly GCF_000518465.1). NCBI lineage: Bacteria > Bacillati > Bacillota > Bacilli > Caryophanales > Paenibacillaceae > Paenibacillus > Paenibacillus sp. J14. The sequence goes on from NZ_JADQ01000007.1 coordinate 59,700, forward strand.
CATCAGTATCCTGGATGAACAGGTACCGTTCGATAACAATCCAGACAATACCGCAACGCTGTTCGAGCATTTGAAACGTTCCTTCTACCATGTCGTACACAACCTGGGACCGCATGGCTTGCCGCTCATCGGCCGCGCAGACTGGAACGATTGCCTCAACCTGAACTGCTTCTCCAAGGAGCCAGGTGAGTCGTTCCAAACGACCGCGAACATCGAAGGCCGCGTAGCAGAGTCCGTATTTATCGCCGGCTTGTTCGTCTTCGTAGGCCCAGACTTCGCTGAAATCTGCCGGATCCGCGGGCTGGAATCCGAAGCGAAGGAAGCGCTGGATTGGACGGAGAAAATGCGTAAAACGACGTTGGAACACGGCTTTGACGGCGACTGGTTCCTGCGCGCTTACGATCATTACGGCGAGAAGGTCGGCAGCAAAGAAAACGCTGAAGGCCAAATCTTCATTGAGCCGCAAGGCATGTGCGTCATGGCAGGTATTGGCGTTGAAGAAGGCCTGGCCGCCAAAGCGCTTGCTTCTGTTGAGGAGCGCCTTGATACGAAATACGGGATCGTGCTGCAGCAGCCACCGTACTCGAAGTATTATCTGAACCTGGGCGAAATCTCCAGTTACCCGCCAGGATACAAAGAGAACGCCGGGATCTTCTGCCATAATAACCCGTGGATTATGATTGCGGAAACCGTATTGGGCCACGGTGATCGGGCGTTTGAAGTCTACAAAAAAATCGCCCCGGCCTACCTTGAGGACATCAGCGAAATCCACCGGATGGAGCCGTATGTATACTCACAGATGATTGCCGGTAAAGACGCAGTACGTCACGGCGAAGCGAAGAACTCCTGGCTCACCGGGACGGCAGCCTGGAACTACGTAGCGATCACGCAAGCCATTCTTGGCGTGCAAGCGGACTTCAAGGGACTGAAAGTGGATCCTTGCATTCCATCGGCATGGGACGGATTCGAAATCACCCGCGTTTTCCGTGGAGACACGTACGTCATCCGCGTAAGCAATCCGAATCATGTGGAAAAAGGAGTGGCCAGCATTACGGTGGATGGCCAGCCAATTCAAGGCAACATCATTCCGCCGGCTGGCGACGGCGGCGTACACCAAGTCGAGGTTGAGCTTGGGTAAGCCCCTGTTCTCAATAAGGTGCGAAAATGAAAAAGGTACAACTGCTCCAATCGAGTGGTTGTACCTTTTCTAATTATGGGAGAACTCACTAAGCCTTCGCAGGCTTCATGCCGGTTTCCTCTTTCCCAGTTCCCTGACCTTCTTTATTGACCTGCACTTTGCGGATAAAGAACGATAAGATGAGAGCCACCAGCGTAATTCCTGTCGCCACGACAAAGGCAAAATCAATCCCGTTGATAGTCGCATCCCGGGTGATCATTGCGACTTGTTGCGCATTAGCCGGGTCTTTCGGATTAATTCCAGCTGCGAGAATCATCTCAGCCACCTTATCCTTGGTACGCGAGGACATAATCGTTACGAGCAGTGCGGTTCCGAGCGCGCCGGAGATGGTCCGCAGCGTATTAGACATCGCGGTGCCATGGGCATTCAGCCGCGCTGGGAGTTGGTTGAGACCCGCCGTCTGAATCGGCATCATCAGCATGGACATCCCAAACATCCGGGCGGTGTACATCAAGATGAGATGAGTGTACGTCGTATCGACGGTCAAGTTGCTGAATTCCCAGGTTGTTACGGTGGTGATCGCCAAGCCGATGACCGCCAGCCAGCGGGCGCCTATCCGGTCAAAGATCATCCCGGTAATCGGCGACATAATCCCCATCAAGATCGCTCCCGGCATTAACAGCAGTCCGGATTCCACAGGGGAGAAGCCGCGAATGTTCTGCAGGTAAATCGGCACCAAGATCATCGCTGCATACAGCGCCATGGTGATCACCACATTGATGATCGTCGTCAGCGTAAACATATCGTAGCGGAAGACGCGGAACTCCAGCAACGGCTTATCGGATTTCAATTGACGCCACAGGAATAAGCCCAAGGCGATCACGCCGACAATTAGACTGACGACGACATCCGTCTCGCCCCAGCTGGTGCTGCCTGCTTCGCTAAACCCATACAGGATGCCGCCAAAGCCGAGCGTTGATAAGACAATCGACAGTACGTCCAGATTCGGACGACCCACCTGGGTTACGTTTTTCATAAAGAACACACCAAGAAGAATCGATAAAATCGCAAACGGGAAAATAATCCAGAATAATACGTTCCATGGATGATGCTCAATGATCCAACCAGAGAGCGTTGGCCCAACCGCAGGAGCGAAGATCATGGCGATCCCCATCATCCCCATCGCTTGACCGCGCTTCTCAATCGGGAAGATCGTTAAGAATACGACAGTCATCAGCGGCATCAGCACACCCGCGCCGGCTGCCTGCACCAATCTCCCGATTAGAACCATTTCAAAGCTAGAACCGATTGCGCAAATGAACGTCCCTGCGGAGAACAAGACCATCGCGGAAATAAACAGCATCCGTGTCGTAAATCGTTCCATCAAAAAGGCGCTGATCGGAATCAATACGCCGTTCACCAGCATAAATCCTGTCGTTAACCATTGGATGGTCGTCGGGCCGACCCCTAAGTCGTCCATCATTTTCGGCAAAGCAACGTTCATCAAGGTTTGGTTCAAGAGGGACACAAATGCCCCGATTAATAACGCCATGACAATCGGCCATCTTTTGAAATTTACAGCCGGTACAGCAGCAGTATTACTGTTCATAGGTTTCCTCTCTCACTTTCTCTAAGGATGCGATAATTTTCCGGTGGGTCTGCAGCATCTGGTCGATGTCTTCCCCCGCTGCCTCCAGAACCGTCGAAAACGCGCGGGTATATTCGAGGTCCGTCTTCCGATAAACCTCCATTCCCTTATCCGTGATTTGCAAAAATACGTTTCTCCGGTCATGGTCCACCCGTCCGCGCTCTACAAGCCCCGCTTTGACCAGACGATCAATCACGCCGCTGACCGTGCTGTTTCCCAATCGCATCTGTTCAGCAAGCTCCGTCACCCCGATATGCGGATGTTGATGAATTCGTTTCAAAGCCATGAACTGGATACCGGTGATGCCGAAAGGCTCAGCTTGTTTGGATAGCAATTGGTAAAAGGCTTTCTTCACTTCGCGAAAGGACTCCACGATCTCATGCATGCGTTGCTTCTGATCCAAACGGTGCTCATCCTTTAACTATTAGTTATACTCCTTAATATTTCGTATGCGAAACAATCCATTACTATATTTAACAGAGCATCAAGTTTATTGTCAATATGGGTATCACAAATATTATCAATAGACAAAATTGGATGATTTTCAACCTTCGGATAGCATTTCGCGGAAGATTTCATTCTATACCCCTGACGTGTTGAATGATATAATCATGGTAGAATTCACCTATTACTTAAGGAGGACATGAATCCCATGACATGGTTCAACCGACTTCCCTTATCCGGAAAGATCTCCGCTGCCTGTTATCTTGTGGCCGCGCTCTTTGCCGTACCATCGCTGCTCGCCTTCATCCTGCTGGGACATATCGTCATCGGTATCTTGCTGATCGTCGTGTTGGCAGCGCTTACCTTCCCGCTTTCGCGTTACCTCCAGAAAGCGCTTACGGATTCATTCGACGATATTACCAGCGCTTCGGCCAAAATCGCCAAAGGGGATTTTACCAGTCGAATTTCGGAATCCGGAGGCATGGATGATCTCAGCCGCTCCTTCAACAGCATGGTGGACAAGCTGCGCAAGATCCTCCAGGAAACGTCGGATATCACCCGCAAGGTAATGGATTCCAGCCGGAAGATTTCCGACCGCAATCAGGAGCTGATTGAAGTCATGACCCAAGTCACCCACTCCTCCAACGAGCTGGCTCTTGGTGCCAACGCCATCTCCGAAGATGTCAGCGGCATGAAGGACGCGATTGGCGAGATTGAGCAGAAGGTGAGCAATTACACCGAAGCCTCCCGTGAGATGAATCAGCGTTCCGAAGAAATGATTCATCTGGTGGAGCGTGGACGTGAGTCCGTCTCGCGTCAAGCAAGCGGGATGCGGAAGAACATCGAAGCGACCGAGAAAGTAGCTGAGTCCATTGAGGCTTTGGCGAAGAACGCGCAGGGCATTACCAAAATTACAGCAACGATCTCTGAGATTGCCGAACAAACGAACCTGCTGTCGCTGAACGCTTCAATTGAAGCAGCGCGGGCGGGCGAGCACGGAGCCGGGTTTGCCGTCGTAGCCCACGAGGTTCGCAAGCTGGCGGAAGAATCCACCGCCTCAACCAAAGAGGTATTTAACCTGGTTCGCAGCATCGAACAAGACGTAAAACAAGCCGGACAGAACATTAAAATTAATGAAGAAGTGGTTCGGCAACAAAGCGAAATGATCCAGGAAGCAGAGCAAATCTTCCAAGAAATTGTACAGAGCGTGCAATATATTAGCGAAGAAATCGCCTCCTTCGCCAGAGAGAGCGAGGAGATGCTGGAGAGTGCGCAGAACATCTCATCGGCGATTCAGAACATTTCCGCCATCACCGAGGAATCGGCGGCGGGCACGGAACAGGTCTCGGCATCGATGAACGAGCAAATTACTTCGATTCGCGCGATGGCCGAAGAGGCCGAAGCGATGAAGAATGCCGTGTTCCAGTTGCAGAAGACGATACATATCTTCAAGTTTTAATCGATCTACCCTATCGCCCAGTCCCTTGTTTGCTAAGGGGCTGGGTTATTTTTCACTTTTTCGATAAGATAAGGAGAGTGAAATGAGAAAGGAGGGCTGGTTTCACATGCCCACAACCACCAACTTGACCCAGCTTTATCAGGAGTACCGACATGCGATGACCGCCCTCTCCTACCGGCTGATCGGCTCCTGGTCGGAAGCGGAGGATCTGGTGCAAGACGTGTTCGCCGAGCTGCAGCAGAACGAGCAGCTGGACGACATTCGCCAACCCAAATCTTATCTAATGCGCGCGGTCGTGAATCGCAGTCTCAATGCGCTGAAATCGCCACGGCTGTCTCGGGAGACGTATACCGGGCCCTGGTTACCCGAGCCGGTCTTCGATCCGGGGCTGGAGACGCAACTTGACCGTGTGCTGCGGGAAGAACAGGTCTCTTATGCGTTTATGGTGTTGCTGGAGCGCCTGACTCCCGAGGAGAGGACCGTCTTCGTGCTAAGAGAATCGTTCGCCATGGAATACGAGGAAATCGCTGACCTCTTGGGAAAAAGCGTCGTCGCCTGCCGCAAACTACTGAGTCGGTCTCGGCAAAAGGTCAAATCGGAGCCCGCGATGGCCGCAGCCCCCGCTAACGATCAGATGGCGGAGACTTGGTCCCGCGAGTTTTTGAAAGCGGCAAAAACCGGGGACTTCGGCCCGCTGCTGGAATTGATCCGTGAGGATGCGGTGCTGATTTCTGATGGAGGCGGCAAAGTTCGGGCAGCGATCAATCCGATTCTCTCCCGAGCACGGGTTATTGCCTTTTGGCAAGGTATTCAAGCCAAAGGCACTCTGCAAGGCGACTGGGTACCGACACGGATCAACGGGGAAACAGGCTTGGTTCATTACCGTGATGGAAAGGTCGTGCACATCATCATGTTTGAAGGGGATGCGCAAGGACGAATCCGGCGGTTCTACTTGGTCAGCAATCCTGATAAATTAATTGGCGCTCCTCCACCTGGTCACAAATAACTCCCTTCCCTTGTCTTACTTGTGTAAGCATAAATCATTTTCCAATGGAGGGATCAGGGATGAAAGTCAGAATGGATCATTATCAAGCCAACCCCAGTGTGTACCAGGCGATGAGCCAAATGGAACGGCAAGTCACAGAGAGCGGCCTCGATCGGGTCTTATATGAGCTGATCAAAATCCGCGCGTCTCAAATCAACGGTTGCGCGTACTGCCTTGATATGCACACCAAGAAAATACGCGAGCTTGGCGAAAGCGAGCAACGCACTGCCTTGGTCAGCGTATGGCGGGAATCCCCATGCTATACCGACCAAGAGCGTGCGGTGCTGGAGTTAACCGAAGCCGTTACCCGGATCGCCGATGCCGGTGTACCGCAGGAGGTATACGACCGGGTTCGCAGCTTTTTTAGCGAGAAAGAAACGATGGATTTGATCTTGGCGATTAACGTCATCAACTGCTGGAACCGCATCGCTATTTCCACGGGGATGTTCCCCGGTTGCCGTGACTAGGTGAGAACAATCGGCAAAAAAAGACCTGAAGGAGATAACCTCCCTCAGGTCTTTACAATATTTATAGCTTTGCTTTCAGGTGAATCATCTTGCTGCTGAAATCCCCTCGCACCGAAGCCATGGACAAGCCGGCGTTCATCAAACGGTCGCCGCCATACACCTCGCCGCTTCCGACCACTTCGTAATCCTTGGCCGGGTCAAGTCCTTGCAGCTTGACACTGCGCAGCGGGCCGTTAGGTTCCGCCAGGACGCGGAAATAGAACAGCAACGCTTCGTTCTGATCCGGGCGAACGAACATCCACGCCGTCTCATTGCCTTCGAACGGGCTTTGCAGACGATACAGATCCCCTTGCTGCACCAATCCGCGGATTTCTTTGTAAATGGCGATCTGACGTTTCGCCGTCTCCTTCTCTTCTTCCGTAAACCGAGTAAGATCTAGCTCATAACCAAAATTACCGGACATGGCTACATCCCCTCGGAACGTCAGCGGCGTTGTCCGCTCAACTTGATGGTTTGGCACCGCCGAGACGTGTGCGCCCATCGTCGACACCGGATATACGATGCTGGTGCCATATTGAATTTTCAAGCGCTCCGCCGCATCGGTGTCATCACTCGTCCAAGTCTGCGGCATGTAGTACAGCATGCCTGGATCAAATCGGCCGCCGCCGCCGGAGCAGCTTTCGAACAATATATGCGGGAACTCGCTAGTCAGACGCTCGAGGAGCTCGTACAGCCCCAGCATATAACGGTGGGCAACCTCCCCTTGCCGCTCCGCCGGGCTGACTGCTGAACCAATCTCCGTCATGTTCCGGTTCATATCCCACTTCACATACGTAATCGGTACCGTCGAAAAAATGGTGCTTAAGCGCTCATACAGATACTGGCGCACATCGCTGCGCGACATATCCAGAATCAGCTGGTCGCGAGCTTCCGTACGCCGCCGATCCGGAACATGCAGACACCAGTCAGGATGCGCCCGGTACAGGTCGCTGTCCGAGGAGACCATCTCCGGCTCGAACCAGAGGCCAAACTGCAGCCCGGTGTCCTTCACGCGGCGAGCCAGATCCGCTAGTCCATCAGGCAGCTTGCGGCGGTCCTCGAACCAGTCGCCTAACGAGCTATTATCCCGGTCGCGCCGACCAAACCAGCCGTCGTCAAGCACAAACAGCTCGATGCCCAGTTCGCTGCCCGCCTTGGCAATCGCCTCAATTTTGTCCGCGTTGAAATCGAAATACGTTGCTTCCCAGTTGTTAACGAGAATTGGCCGTTCTTGGTCACGGAACTGCCCGCGGCAGAGTCGAGTCCGGTACAACCGGTGATAGGTGCGGGACATGCCTCCCAGCCCTTCGGCAGAATATACCAGCACGGCCTCCGGGGTTTGGAAGCTTTCGCCCGGCTCCAGCTTCCACGTGAAGTCGAAAGGATTGATCCCAATCTGAACCCGGGTTGTCCCAAACTGCTCCACCTCGGCCTCAGCGGTAAAGCTGCCGCTGTAAACCAAGCTGAAGCCATAGACCTCACCCTGCTGCTCTGTCGCATCCGGCCGCAACAGCGCCAGGAACGGGTTCTGCTGGTGGGAGCTCGAACCGCGGCGGCTGCTGATTCCGGTCACACCAGGAGCGAGCCGTCTGCGTTGGACATGGCGTTCGCGCGCCCAAGCGCCGGATAAATATAATGCGTCGTAAGCTGCATCCGGGAAATCTACCGAGGCGCTGAGCGCCCGCTCCAGTTGAAGCGGCTCGCTGCTTCCGTTCGTCAGCCGAGCGGAACGGGCGATGGCGTCAAACTCGGCAAACACGGTGTAGCTCAGCACAACGACGAGTCCAGAAACACGGTCTTCCAACTCCAACTCGAGCGTTTCCGCCTCATGGTCTTGCTCGACATACACGGCAGGCAGCCCCTCCAGCGCCGGTTTTCCCGGAACAATCCGGTGGGAGCGATACGTCAACTCCGTGGCCCGCGTACCGTTCGCCAGCCGCACCTGATAAGCCGGACTCCGGAAATCGCTTGTGCCGTACTGCGGATATTCCTGCGGAAGAGAATCCAGTGAAATGGACTTATCCTCAGGGATCGGGTTCGGACTAAATGAGGCGCGTTCCTGGAAGGTCAGCAGCTGATCGAGGTTGCTGCCATGGCGCAGCTTCGCCCCAAAATAAGCGTGGGCAGGATACCCGTGAACCAATTGAATGATGTAACTTGTATTGCGGGATTGCAAATGGAAGAGACCTTGCGCTTCATCGAAAAAGATAGGCATTCTCGATCCTCCTGGTAGGTTTCTTATCTGAATTGGAATGGCGTTCATCTTCTTCCATTCTACTATCAACCCCAGGAGGAGTAACGAGAATAAAGTGATCTTCTATATGGATATTTGTGATTTATTCTGGCTTCGCCAAACTCGTTCTGTCGCTCAGCAAAGGCTTCGTCGCACTTCCAAATTGCCGAGCATAATAACGGTAGGACAGCAGGATGCCGATATGCAGCAAAGCCAATACCAAGGCGACATTGGAATACACGGCGGAACCCTCAAATGGATTTAGCGGATTCCAATGTGACGTCGCTCCGAAATCTACAGCTTTGCCGTAAAGACTGATGGCCACCGTGCCGGACAAGAAGCTCAGCATCGACAACATCCCCATGCCAACCCCCGTCAGCTCTTTGGGCAAGGTGCGGGATATCGTGTTGGACAACGCTAACTGCATGAACATCTGCCCCACATTCCCAAGAATGAGAATCGCGGCAACCCAACCCGCCGGTGCCCCGGACCCCCCGGAGTAAAGCAAGAAGCAACTAATGAGCAACGACGACGCCAGATAAAACACAAAGGCATTGCCCTTGGCGTCCGCCAGTTTGCCTCCCTTCCGTCCAAGGATGGCCGAAGCGGCAGCCCCCGGCACCATCGCAAATCCGATCCAAACGGCAGGAAGCCGGTTGACTTCAGCCAACAGCTGTGGCGTAAGGAACGGCAGCGCATACCCAATCCCCATAACCATCGCTGACAACATGAGACCAAACGAGTAGCTTACATTCCGAAAGAGCCGCGGGTTCACAAACGGTTGCCGGGCACGCACAATGCGCCATACAAACAGCAGAAACCCGATGAAGCTGCCGACATACAGCTCCCATCCTACATAGGTCACCGCAAGCAATAACAATGTAACCGTACCGGCAAGCAAGCCTCCCCCAAGCCAGTCGACTTGGACGGATTGAAGCGGTTCATCGCTGAGGTATTTCCGGTAAAACGGCAACGTCACCAGCATCAGCATCGGCACGCAGAACAACCATCGCCAATCAACTACACTCACTAGCAGTGCAGATACAACAGGCCCAAGCACGCCGCCGATGGCAAGTCCTGTAGCGGTAATTCCGAGCGCGTATCCGCGGCGTTCCGCAGGGAAATACCGCACCGGTATAATCATCGCTGCAGCTGGTACGACAGAGGCTCCAGCGGATTGCAGCGTGCGGCCTAGCAAGACCATCCAATATGCCTGCGCCGATAGTCCGATTAATGAGCCAAGGCAGAACAGGATAAATCCAAAGGTCAGCAGTTTTTTCAATGGAAAAGCATCGGCCAATTTCCCATAGATCACCGAGCCGATGGCATAAATCAGTCCATAAATTGTGGTTACCCAGCTGACCTGAGCCACGGACAAGCCAAATTCCTCTTTTATATCCGGAAGTACGATATTAAAAAGCGTGGCGCCCATGGATGATAAAGTCATTGTAAACGCCAAGATGCGGATCAGTTTTTCACTCGCAGCAGATATGCCGGTAGAAACAGCATTTTTCATCGCAATCTCCCTCCTATCGATCTCCTCACCACTTATTGTATGATTGAATAATAATAATGAAAAATATATATTAAATTATATATTCATACACTTGAGGTTATCGATTAAAGTAAACCAGAAGGAGTTGATGTCGAGATGGAGCTGTTGCAATTGGAATATTTTCGTACTGTTGCTCGTTTGGAGCATATGACCCGAGCCGCCCAAGAGCTGCATATCGCCCAGCCGGCGCTCAGTAAGACGATCTCCAGGCTTGAGGAGGATCTGGGGGTGCCGCTGTTTGATCGACAGAACCGTCAAATTCGGCTCAACGCTTTTGGTAAAGCTTTTCTGAAAAAAGTGGAGACCGCGCTGGATGTTCTGGAGGAAGGGCGCCGAGAGGTGGCAGATCTGGCGGGGATGGAGCGCGGCAGCATCCATTTGGCGACCAATGCGCTAGGGCGTATTACAGGGGCGCTGGGAGCCTTTCGCGAGGTTTATCCGGAGGTTAATTTCCGGATTCTCCAGACGTCTCCCGCATCCGATGAAGAGATGATCCAACTGCTTGAAAGCGGGGAGGTCGATCTCTGCTTCACCGCTTCCTCCCTGGATTATCCGGGGGTGTGCGAGCAACCGGTGCTAAATGCCGAAGTGTTCTTAGCGCTCCCCCCCGGTCACCGGCTGGCGGAACACGAAAGCATCCGCCTCGAAGATGTGGCGGATGAATCTTTTATTGAATATAAGACGGGGCATCCGTTTCGTAAAATCAACGAATCGTTCTGCCATGCTGCAGGCTTCCGTCCGCGCATCGTGTGCGAGGTCGATGAACCCAGCGCGCTGGGCAGCCTCGTTAAAGCGGGATTAGGCGTTGCGTTCATGCCAGCCTGTTGGAAGGATGAACGCCCTGGCTACCCGATGCTGCGCATCGAAAGCCCGGATTGCCGGCGCATTTACTCCGTTGCTTGGCTGGAACGGCGTTACTTATCTGAAGCAGCACGGCGCTTCCGTCAGTTCCTCAACGAATATTTCAGCGAGGCTTTGCCTCTTGCGACTTAGCGATGACTGCCGCGCGGCGGCCGCTTCAGTACATAGAAGCCGGCCAACGCCGCAGTCACCAGCGGTAAGTACTTGATGCCTCTGAGCCAGGAGAGATCCCCGCGAAGCAAGGTAACCGCACTGATCGCAATGATTTCACTGAGTACCAACCCGCCTATTAAACCACCGATCAAGGCAACAACAAACCAAAGTGTTTTTTTCATCGTAAAGTTCCTCCTAAATTCTGTCGAAGATTTGATTTCATTAGTCCGGAAGATTCCCGGATTTCGTTCCCACGCGATACGGCGTCGTCAAGCCTTCATAATTCACCATCATTGTCATCCCGTTAGCTGCATGGCCCAGATTGTGACAATGTTCCATCCACAAGCCTGGATTATCTGCTTGGAAAGCGACTTCGTATTCCTCCCCGCTGAACAGGAGAACGCTGTCCGCATAAATGGGACTTCCGGTCAGCGGTTTGCCGTTCTTGGTCAAAATCTTAAAGACGTGGCCGTGCAAATGCATCGGGTGCGGACCGCCAAATGTATGCTTAAACCGGATTTTGATCCACTCCCCTTCCTTCACCAGGATCGGGGGGATCTCGTGAAATTTTTTGCCGTTAATATCAAGAATCCCGAGCTTCAGATCATAGACCCGGTCGAACTTCATCTCCGAACTAATCCCGTCATCCAGCGGAGTACCATAATTCGTAAAGTCAAAATCCGGCGCATCTTTGCTCAGTGCTTCCGGCGTCGGCCCGCTCCCCAGCCGAATGTTCCAAGCTTTGTGTTCTTTGCTGTATACCTTGACCTGCCCGCTTGCCGGCATCGTAAACAGCACATCATACCGCTGGCCCCCACCGATCGGAATCCATTGCTCCCGGAGCATCCCTGGGCCATTCAGGTCTTGCCCATCCATCGAGATGACCTGAAACTCGGCCCCGGCTACCCCGATCCATTGGACTTCACTATATGCGTTAATCAGCCGCAATCGAACCGTTTCTCCTGGTGCTGCATCAAGCTGCACCCCCTCGTTATGTCCATTGGTCAGCTTCCACTTCTCGTTCAGCAGCTGCAAGGTGACCGCATAATCACGATCGTATTTAAACGCCTGCTGTTTGGGCTCAACGATCAGTCGGCCGATCAGCCCTTTGCCTGCCTGCTCCGAGCTTTGCTGATGGGAATGATACCAGTAGGTCCCAGGATAACGCGCGATAAATTCATAAGTAAATTGCTCGCCGGGCCATACCGCGTCCTGCGTGACTCCCGCAACCCCGTCTTGGGAGCAAGGCAGAATCACCCCGTGCCAATGAATTGTCACCCCTTTGTCGATATCCTGGTTGGTCAAAGTGACTCTGACACGTTCCCCTTCCTGAACCCGTAGCTCCTGCCCCGGCGTCGTTCCGTTAACGTCCAGGCCTCTGTCTGTTTTCCATTGTCCAAGGTCATGTTCGTCTTCGCTGCTGTTAACGCAAAGCTTCTCACCTGCTCTCCTGCGGCAGGTTGGGCCTCCTTCAACTCGGTGCAGGATACCGCTGCTGCCGATGCTCCGGGGCCAGATGTTGCGTGACCTTCGTGTTCCTGACTTTCATGGCTGCCATTTGCGGCCCCATGATGCATTTGACTCATATCCACTTCCTCTGGAAAGCGTAAATCGTTGTAGCCGCAGGAAGCTAAGAGCAGCAAAACAACAAAGCCTGCGATCCAGAGTGTTGTTTTTTTCCATATCAAGCCGATTCCAGTCAACTTCACTTCCCCCTTCTTCTTGGCTCGATCCCATCATATCCAACAAATGTTGTGAACTTATGACGATCCTTTACGAGTTCCGTGAAATCTCGGGTCGGGGATGGAAAGCATGAAGATTACGGATATAATGAGAACAAAACAGGTCTGGGAGGACAATCATCTATGCCGCACACCTTACTGCTCGTTGATGATGAGCGTCAAGTGATTGAATTTATGGAGCCCTTTTTGCAACAGGAAGGGTTTCTTACTGTTACGGCTGCAACGGGACAGGAAGCCTTGCACAAAGCCGCAATCCATAAACCCTCTCTGGTCGTTCTCGATTGGATGCTGCCGGAGATGAGTGGAATCGAAGTATGCCGGGAGCTGCGAAAGTCAGGATCGGTTGGAATCATAATGGTGACCGCACGCGTCGAGGAAACTGATAAATTAATCGGGCTGGAGGTAGGTGCTGACGACTACATGACCAAGCCGTTTTCATTGCGGGAACTGGCGGCCCGCATCCGTTCGGTACTGCGTCGAATTGAGGGGAATTCGAGCGCCGAGACGTTGCTGCAGCGAGGAGAACTAACGATTTCGGAAGCGCAGTGCCGCGTATGGAAGCGGAATGAGGAAATTGCTTTGACCCCCACGGAATTCAAGCTGCTGCTGACGCTCGCCGCCAAACCGGGGATCGTCTACAGCCGACTTCAGCTGCTGGCTGCCCTGGAAGATGACTTCGCCAACGACGAGCGAACCGCCGATGCTCACATCAGCCGCATCCGCAATAAAATTGAGGATGATCCGGCCCATCCCGTATACATCAAGACGGTTTACGGGTTTGGTTACCGGTTTGAAGCACTGCAGTCATGACGGTTTCCCGCAAGCTGTTTCTCGTCATTGTCGCATTTATTTTTGGGGTTAGCCTGATGTTTATGTTCTTCACCTATTTCACGATTCGGGACTCGTTAGAAGTGATGCTGCAAACCTCGAGGACAGGGGAGCTGAATCAACTGGAGGAGGAACTCGAAGCCTATTATGAGCACCATGGAAGCTCTTGGGCGGCACTAACTCCTGGGGATTTGGCACGCCTCGCCCCTGAGGGCAGGTTAGAGCCAAGCATCGGCCTGATGGATGTCGACGGTCAAATGCTGGCGATCAGCAGCCCTATCGACGAGCGACTCTTAACGCGTTTAGGCATTCATCGTAAACTCACCCGCCATGACCAAGTCATTGGTTGGGTTTATTACTATGACTTGGATGTAGCCAATTTGTCCAAGCTCCGAATCGGGACACCGATCTCGGTCCTGTTTTTGGTTGGAGCCGGGGCGTTGATATTTATCCTGCTTTCACTGGGCATGGCTTATTTCGTCTCCCGCTGGCTCACTTCTCCCCTGCGGCGGCTGGTGCCCATTATCGACCGGCTGGGCCGCGGAGAATTTGGGATTCAAGCCCCGGTCAGCTCCAAGGACGAATATGGCAAGGTGGCCCAAGCGATCAACGACATGTCCGTGCAGCTGGCAAGGGCAGAGGAGGTGCGCCGCAATCTCGTTGCCGACGTCGCCCATGAGCTGCGTACACCGCTCACAATCGTGCGCGGCAAGCTCGATCTCCTGCAGCAAGGCGGCGGTGAGATTCGCCCGGAGAACTTGCTGCCGATTCAGGACGAGTTGATCCGTCTCACCCGGCTCGTCGGCGATCTGCATCAGCTGTCGCTAGCAGAAGCTGGCAAGCTGCCATTGGATCTTCGACCAACGGATATGGGCAACCTGCTGCGGGACGTTGTGGAGCGAGTCAGCTGGGAAGCCGAAGCCAAGAACATCTCTGTTTCCATCGAGGAGTTAGTGCCTTGTGCGGCGGCCTACGCTGACAGAGAGCGGATGATGCAGGTATTCCTGAACCTGGTGCATAATGCGATCCGGTATACCCCGGAAGGCGGACAAGTCCAACTATCGCTGCGGGAAGTGGAAAACACTCCGAAAGATTCACACGCTCCAGTCCGGATGCTCCAAATCCGGGTTCAGGACAACGGCCCAGGCATTGCGCCTGAGCATCTGCCTTATTTGTTTAACCGCTTCTACCGCACGGATGAGGCGCGGTCCCGTCATGCCGGAGGGATGGGGCTGGGGTTAGCCATTGCCAAGGAGTTCGTCACCAACCACCAAGGCACCCTGGAAGCGGAAAGCCGCCCCGGGGAAGGGACGGCTTTTATCGTCACATTGCCAATTGCGCAGTAGAACAATTCGGCGCTGTTATTTTTCCTTAATGCTTGATTTTTTGCGGCGATTAGAGACAGTTGCTTCGCGAGCTTTCTCTTTGAGTATGATGGCGTGCCCGGTTCGGCTGATTTGTTCGTAGAACAGCAGCGGCTCTCTCCGGAAGAAATGCTTGGCAACATGAATGGCGAAGGCGACATTCGCCACTAGAATGATTATGGCTAACAGAATCCGGAATAAGCTTGGAGCGTAGTTGTCTGGAAAAACCAGCAGTCGGTTCAGGCCAAACACGCCCCAATAAAGCAGCCCATAACGGACCACTAAGGGCAGCAGTCCTGCGGGTTGCCGCTCGCGGCTGGCGGACAAGAAGTTGTATACGGCGGCGGCTACTCGACCGCTTGGTTTCCGCTCTCCTTGATCTGCTGGAAGACCAATGAGTTGAATTCGGACCAACCATTTGCCGGGGGTGCGTCCGCCGGTCAGGTATGGGATGAGCATGAAATAAATCCCCGTGGACACGAAGTACGCTTGCTTGATGCCGATCTCATGAATGACTGTCATCAACATGCCCAATACAATATAGTCAAACATTAAGGCCAACCCGCGCCGGGTATAGGATACGCGCTTCGTTGTCAGGTCCACTCCGCGGTCCAGATGCTCAATTCGCGGCAGATACCGGGACAGCCATTCGGCTAACAGAAATCCAAGCATGCCCCCAAGCGTGTTGGTCATCAGATCGTCGACATCGAAGACGCGGTAAGGGTGATCGTAGATCCCGTAGATACCAGTCAACTGCGTCACTTCAATGAACAAAGACAGCAGGAATGACAGGATCAGGCTCGCAATTGGACCGGAACGAAAATAATACCGAAGCATCATCCCAAACGGCACCGTCAAAGCCACGTTCAGGAGAACCTGCCAAACTGCCCGCTCCTGAAGCAACCGCCAATAGGTCGACGGCTCTCCGGGAACTATCGAGGTCTCCTTCATAATGTCATGGATAAAATGAAAAGGAATTAATTGCAACGCCCCGCCGCTGAGCGGTAGATTGTGCCGACTGGTCGGAAGCGGCAGCATTACAAGGAAGATCGCATTCATCAAATAGAGCAGGAACAAATAGAGTACCAATGCCCGTACCTTGTTGACATAACCATGCCGCCGATATTGCACTACGAGGAACGGCAAAGTGAACAGCAGTGCCGCAATTGGAAATACGCCAAAAGCAAACGTAACAGGATATAAATAGCTTTTAAACATCACGCTTCAAACCTTTCAATTCCGGGGTTTTGTTCCGTTATCTTAACATAGAACAAAATTCATTTCGTTTAAGTTTAGTTTAAGATGAAGTAAATTTGTTCCACGTACGTGATCCGCAAAAAAAGTAAGCCCTAAGGAAATTGGATTTCCTTGGGCCTACTTTTTTATTCATATGATCATTTTACCGCTCTTCCGGATGATCCACATTCTCTTGCTGCTCCTCTGTACTGGAGGTTGGATTCTCTTCCCTTTGTGGCGCGGGCGCTTGGGAAGCCTTCAGTTCCGCTCGGCGGCGTTCGCGCTCCTCCCGGTTCTTCCGGCGCTTGATCCAGATTGGGATGACGATAAGGGCAGCGATGGCAAGCGGCGGCAGAGCCCCTGCAACGAATACAACAAGCCACTGGAAGAAGATCGACAAAATGTCGATGCTGCCTGTCAAGGCGTTTTTCATCCGCTCCAGCAAAGGTGTATCATTACCCGATGCCGCGATCAGCTTGG
This sequence comes from Paenibacillus sp. J14, assembly GCF_000518465.1. NCBI lineage: Bacteria > Bacillati > Bacillota > Bacilli > Caryophanales > Paenibacillaceae > Paenibacillus > Paenibacillus sp. J14. Next base: position 76,392 of record NZ_JADQ01000007.1, read on the forward strand.
TTGGATCCGGCTGGTAGAGGCGAATATCAATCGTTGAATAGGACACATTGCTGTCGAGATACCGCATTCTCCCTTTAATTTGCTCGATCTCCGTTTGAATGCGCTCCAGCTCATTCACGTATTCAACCAGTTGCTTGGTCTGGGTCGCTTCCTCGACGAATTTCAAGTACCGCGCTTCCATCGCCTGCTTAACCTTTAACCGAGATTCCAGATCAACGTACTCCTCGGAGACGTCCTGTCCCTGGATGTTTCGCTGCAATGACTCCGGCTTTAGTGCCTCCAGCCGATCGAGGAACGAAGAGAAGCCCGACGCCGGAACTTTAATCACAAAGTTGCCGCCCAGCTCATGCTGCGATTGATTCTCGGAAAACTCAACAATGTAGCCGCCCGCCAGCGTCACCAGATTGCGGATCTCAGATTGCGCCTTGGCGTAGTCTTTCACTTCCATCACGACATGTGCCCGGTAGATCAGCTTGCGGTTGAGCCCATGATCAGTATTGGCTTGCTGAAATCCCGGCGCGGAGTTCACCGCCGCACTGTCGCTCCCTGTACTCCCGGCAGCCGCTGAATCCGGTGCAGCCGAACCAGAGGCAGGCACGACGGCTGTATTGGCTGCTGTCTCAGCTGCGCCTGCTCCATCCATTTCGCTTTCCGCCCAGTTGCTTTGATTCATCGCTTCTTTCGAAGACGCCGAATCTGAAGCAGCGTTATTGCTCGCACTTCCGCAGCCGCTAAGCAGCAAAAGCAGAAGCATCGTAATAACGCCCCAAACCGTTAGCTTTATTCCCCTTTTCCCCATCGTTATGACCCCCTGTGTGGATTAAGGTTTCAAGACTTCCGCACGATACCGGCTTTGTCGGATTCATCTGTATGTCACCCTGCGGCGTCTCTTACCTATCCTAACGTGAAAGGGCTACCAAAAGTTGCCTGTCCTGTGAAATAAAAAACCGTCCCGCAAAGGCGGAACGGTTGATTGGGGTAAACCTATTCTTCATATTTGCGAACGACGATGACAGCGTTATGTCCGCCGAATCCAAAGGAGTTGGATAACCCGATCTTCAGCTCAGCTCGGCGCGCTTCATTTGGCACGTAATCGAGATCGCATTGCGGATCAGGGTTCTGCAGATTGATCGTTGGCGGGATGAGGCCTTCCTTCAACGTTTGGACCAGGGCAATCGCTTCTGCACCGCCAGCGGCACCAAACATATGACCTGTCATCGATTTATTCGCCGTAATCGGAATACGATAAGCGTATTCGCCAAACGCCTTTTTAATCCCCTTCGTCTCTCCAAGATCACCGACGGGGGTGCTTGTGGCATGGGCGCTGATCACATCAACCTGTTCCGGCGTGATCCCCGCCGAAGCAAGCGCCCGCTTCATCGCAAGGTAGGCCCCTGCACCTTCGGGATGCGAAGCAACCACGTGGTAGGCATCGGAGCTGGCGCCGTAGCCGATCAGCTCGCCATGGATGCGCGCTCCCCGGCGTAGTGCGTGCGACAGCGACTCAAGCACTACGATGCCGGCGCCTTCGCCCATCACGAAGCCATCGCGTTCCGCGTCAAACGGCCGACTGGCTTGCTCCGGTGCGTCGTTCCGCTTGGAGAGCGCAGTCGCATTCCCGAAGCTGGCCAGCGCCAACGGATGCACTGCCGCTTCGGTTCCACCGGCGATCATCACATCGGCTTCACCGCTTCGGATCAGCCGGAACGCTTCGCCGATCGACGAATTGCCGATCGAGCAAGCTGTAACGGGAGACAACGTCTCACCTAACGCGCCGAACCGGATGCTGATCTGAGCTGCCGCCATATTGGAGATCATCATTGGCACCAGACTTGGGCTCACCCGATGAGGTCCGCGATTCTCGAGCACTTTCACGTTATCCGCCAACGTTTCAATCCCGCCGATGCCCGAGCCGACATATACACCAAAGCGCTCGCGGTCGATCAGCTCCGGATTGAGATCCGCATCCTGAATTGCTTGTTCAGCGGCAAACAACGCGTATTGACAGAAAAGGTCCATTTTGCGAGCTTCTTTCCGCCCGAAGATCCCCTCGCCGTCAAACCCTCGAACCTGCCCAGCGATCTTGGTGCTGAAATCTGTCACGTCAAAACGTTCGATCGGCGAGATCCCAGAGCGTCCTTCCTTTAACCCTTGCCAAAATGTATCTACATCATTGCCCAGCGGGGACACAATCCCCATTCCGGTAATAACCACTCGTTCCATAAAACACCCTCCTTCAGACATTTCATACATAGGAAGTACAAACTTGTTATCTATTGTAGCTGCAAAGTATCCTATTACAAGTTTTTAGTTATCCTAGTATAATTGATAACATCATAAGCGCGTTTTTCCAGGAGGAACTCTGCCGATGAGCACAGAACCGAGATTAGAGGCTTTATCCAAATTTTTAAAAACGCAGCGCGCCAAGCTGCATCCCCATACCGTAGGCCTTCCAGCAGGCTCCCGCCGGCGAACGCCCGGCCTGCGCCGCGAGGAGGTCGCCCAGCTCGCCGGGGTGAGCACGACATGGTATACCTGGCTGGAACAAGGCCGGGATATTAAGGTATCTCCCTCCGTTCTGGACGCAATCGCCGGAGCGCTTAGACTCAACGCCGATGAACGCAAGTACTTGTTCGACTTGGCGTCCGACAGCGGCTTTCATCCCGATTGGGTTGAGAAGGAGCCGGTGATTACCCCATCGCTCCATAAAATTTTGCGAGAGCTGAAATATTGCCCGACGATCATCTCCGACCGCCACTGCCATATCGTAGGTTGGAATCCTGCTGCTGCCCAAGTGTTTGTCGACTTCGAACATATTCCAGAGCAGGATCGCAACCTAATTTATCTTCTGTTTGCCAAGAAAGAGCTGCGCAGCCTCGCCGTGAACTGGCCCGATTTCGTCCGGGGGTTCCTGGCTATCTTTCGCGCCTATTATGGACAATATGTCGCCGACCCTTGGTATTCGCAATTTATCGATCGGATGTCACAACAATTCCCGGACTTCCAAGAGCTTTGGAATCAAAGTGAAGTCAGCGCGGCTCCAGAGGTCATGATCGAATTCCGCCATGCCAAAGCCGGTAAAATGCTATACAATTTAACCTCACTTCAGGTTCAAGGAGATGCCGATTTACGCTGCAGTGTGTATACCCCAATCGAAGGAACCGCAACCGAATCGAAGCTAAAAAAATTGCTGGAAGATACCTTTGGCAATTGAGTATTGACAAACCAGGAAGAAATTCGTATTGTGATTCATAGTGATGATAGTGAGAATCATTATCATAAATATCTGAACAAGGAGAATCACTATATGAAGAAGCTGTTTATTCCCCTCATTTTAGCCTTCACGGTTTTGGCAGGTGCTTGCGGTAATGAAACAACACAGCAAAATTCAGCGGCTAATGCAGCGGCCAATACCTCATCGGAAGGGACGGCAAATCAGACGGGCGGAAACGACTCCGCAGGAACGGAGACGGCTTCCGGCACGGTTACATATCAATCGGAGAACGGTCCGATCGAAATTCCTGCCCAGCCGAAGCGCATCGTGGCTCTATCCTACGCTCCCAACGTTGTGGCTCTGGGTGGAACATTGGTGGGCGTTGACACCTGGACGATGAATAACCCTCTGTTTACCGAGAAATTAAAGGACGTCGCCATCGTGTCCGAAGACAATCCAGAGCAAATCTTCGCTTTGGAACCGGATTTGATCATCGCCGGATCGCATATGAAAAATCTCGATAAACTTAGCGATATCGCGCCAACGATCGTTTATACCTGGGGCAAACTGGACTATTTAGCCCAGCAAGTCGAAATCGGAAAAGTGCTTAACAAGGAAGCTGAAGCCAAAGCTTGGGTTGAGGATTTCACGAAGCGGGCCAAAGCTGCAGGTGAAGAGATTAAGGCCAAGATCGGCAAAGACGCCACCGTGTCTGTACTTGAATATGATACGAAGAACTTCTATGTATTTGGGGACAACTGGGCTCGCGGAACGGAACTGTTGTATCAGATGATGGAGCTGAACATGCCGGAGAAAGCCAAACAAGATGCGTTGGGCCCGGGCTACTACACCTTATCCAACGAAATCATTCCTGAGTACGCCGGAGATTACATCGTATTAAGTCAGAACAAAGAGGCTCAAAACGAGTTCTTGCAATCGAATACGTGGAAGAATATCCCGGCCGTCAAAAACGGCCATGTGATTGAGATCGATACCGCCGCTTCAACCTACAGCGATCCGATCACGCTGGAGTATTTGCTGGGAATCTTCAAAGAAGGATTCCTCTCATTGCCTTAACGCTGAAGTTGATCAAAATGAAAAAGGGATGTACCCCGCTATGGGGCACATCCCTTTGTTATTTGGTTAAATAAACTCGATCCACTCAATCTCCAGCCCTGGCTTGATATAATCAAACTTCAGCTCGTAATCGCCCTCCGTCAGCTCAATCCGAAGCTGCTTCTGCGTCACCCATCTGCCGAGCGTACCGTTCGTCTGTACGGTAGTCAAGAGCTCACCGTTCAGCAGCAGATTGCAAGCCGACTGCGACAAGTTCATCGCTTCGTATCGGATATGCGCAGTGACCGTGTACACCCCAGCCTCTTGAACCTTCACCACCGCAGTTTCAGCATTCGCCAAAACCTTGGCGCTTTGTGAACGAGACAGCGTATATACGTTCACTCCTGCGCTGGCAATCGGAAGATCGCCTTGAGCGGCCTGGATTAGGCGGACTTCGTGAACCGGTTTCGGTTCCCGCGCTAATGCTGGAGCGTTCAGTAAGAATCGGCAAATATTCATGGCGCACCGTTGCAATTCTCCCACCGTCAAGGTTCCGTTGGCTAACGCTTCCAGCGTATTATCCCCCAGCGAGTTGATTTCCGCCCCATCGTTGTTCACGACCATATACAGATCGTTCTGCGCGCGTACCATAAAGGACGTGTTCTTCAAATCAGCCGGTCCGCCTTCTACGCAGTCGTTCATGACCGCCCACCAGTCCGTCATGACAATGCCCTGATATCCCCATTCATTGCGGAGAATCGTCGTATTCAGATCATAGTTGGAGGCCGCCCAATGCCCGTTCACCGGGTTATAGGAAGTCATGATCGATGTGGCTTCCCCTTCTTTGACCGCCATTTCGAAGCCCTTCAAATAAATCTCGCGTAACGCGCGTTCAGAGACGACCGCATCCACTTTCGAACGCGCCTTCTCTTGGTTATTGCCGGCAAAATGCTTCACCGTTGCGGACGAACCGCCCTTCTTAATGCCCCGTGTCACCGCTGACGCAAAGCAACCTGTCAAATAAGGGTCCTCGGAAAAATACTCGAAGTTCCGTCCATTTAACGGATGGCGATGGATGTTAATCCCCGGACCAAGCAGGGTGTCGATTTCATTTTGCAGGAGCTCTTTGCCCTCCAGCACATACAACGATTCTACGAGGTCAACATCCCAGCTGGATGCCAATAACGTTCCGATTGGCAGCTGAGTTGCTTTCAAGCCGCTGTCCATACGGATGCCGGAAGGGCCATCGGCGGTACAGGCCACCGGGATTCCGTACTCCAACAGGTTCTCTCCCACTCCGCCAAAAGCGGAAGCTGTTCCAGGTGTCACCTTCGGACTGCTCATGCCCTCGCCGCGTACGATCGTAGCCAGGTCCTCATCGCTCAGTTGGGCAACGAACTCCTCCAGGCTTGCTTTACCGGCTTGCACGTCCTTTAATTTAATTCCGCGGTTCCCCGTTTGCGGATAGGCTTCCGGCAGTCTTCTTTCGATGCGTTCCTTCAGCGAAATAGTACGTTGAGGCACTTCCTCCCGGACGATCTCATACGTCCCATCCGGCTTCCGGCTACCTGGTTTCAACCGCGAGAAACGTTGCGTAGGCGCTGCAGCTTCCTCCAGTTGCTCCACAACCATCAGTTCTGCCAACTGGTAGGCTGCTTTCCCGTCCACTGTTACCCGCTCCGTATTTCGGATGCTGTTACCTACATGAAACTCATAGTCGCCAGCTTCCAACACATAACAGGATTTATGCCCGGTATAGCCGCCATCATCATAGGACGCCATCCGCCGTACCGGCAGTTGCAAGGTCAGCACATCGGACTCCCCGGGCTGAAGCAGCTTCGTTTTCGCGAACGCCCCAAGCGCCCGGGCCGGTTTGCCCAATACGCCCTGCGGGGCTTCATAGTATAGCTGAATAACTTCTTTCCCGCTAAACTCCGAGCCGGTATTCGTTACCTCCACTTGGACCTCCAGTTGGGCATCTGTACCTGCTCCTTCGAGCTTCACCCCTTGTACTTTCCAGGCAAAGGAGGTATAGGAGAGCCCATATCCAAACGGGAACAGCACCTTGTCCGGACAAAATGTTTCGAAGTAGCGATAACCTACATAAATATCTTCTTCATAGAGATTCCGCTCTTCGCTGCCAAAGTTGGCTGTGGATGGATAATCTTCAATGTGATGGGCAATGGTATCCGGCAGCTTACCGCTCGGCGTGACATCCCCCGAGAGCAGGTCAGCTACGGCGTGACCGCCAATCATCCCGCCCTGCCATACGAACATCACTGCCCGAATCCGACCTTGATGGACGGGATCGTTGATCCAGCTCATATCGATGACATTGGCTACGTTCATCAACACAGCCACTTGATCGAAATGCCGGGTAACCGTTTCCAGATTCAGGCGCTCTTGTTCCGTCAACCGGTAACTTCCCTCGGTATCGGCGTTATCCTTATCCTCACCGGCCGTCCGGCCGATGATAACGATTGCCTTGGATGATGCTTGCTTCGCTTGCGCTACGATTTCGTCGGTTAAAGGCATTTCCTTCTGACACCAAGGCTCCGCAGCCCAACCGCCTCCGCCGTTATCAAACGGATTCTCGGCAATCCACTGCTCATATTGCTTCGCCAGTTGTTCATTCACTTGGATGCGAGGATTCGCCCGTAGTCCGTCCAAAATGTTGACGACATAAGGGACGTTCACCGCACCGCCAGAGCCTGTCCCGCTGCGATAGTAATCAATTTGGCATCTGCCGAAAACGGATACAATTTCATGCGCTCGAATCGGAAGCATAGCGTTTTCATTTTTCAGCAGGACGCCGCCTTCCGCTGCCGCAATTCTGCTGTACTCGGCGAAACCTTCCAAAGGAACGCCTAACATCGATTTGCTCATCTCTCTCTTCTCTCCTATCCGTTAGTAGATCCCAGCTTGGGATACATCAATAATAGTCCTAGTTTTTACTATACCAAAACCAACGTGAGGTTGAATAGAATAACGTACATTGGGATTTTGAAATTTAAGCGAAAAAATTAGCATAAATAAAGATGCCCAGATAAGGAATCACCCATAATAGCGGCAGCAGATTCCACCAAACCGCCGGTTTGTACTTGCCTTTGGCGAAATAAGTCCAGCCCAGGATCAAAGCGAGCAGCAGACCACCAGGATACGCCTGAAGATACGCGAATAACGCTCGCATGCCTGGGTGGACCCCTCCTGAATCATGGAAGAGGTAGGCGGAAATGCCAAGCACAATCAACCATGCCACGGAAAAAAACGCATAAATGAGCTGCGACACAATTAGAAAAATGAAGGTTTTTCGTTTAGGAGACATGGGAGTCCCGCCTTCCGTTCAGGAATCGCCTCACGTTAGTCGAACCATACTTCGGTGCTGTGCCGCATCTCAAACAGGCGTTGAATCTGTTTGGGCGTATTTCGTTCAAGCGATAAAGGCGGAAGCTCGTCACGACCGAAAAATCCGACCTCCAAAGTTTCCATTCCAGCTTCTGCGTGACCTCCGCCGATCTCGCACAAAATAAAGATTTTGTAGATATGGTACGCCTCCGGGGGATGATCGTGGAATTTCTTGTCCAACACCGCCATTAACCGCACCGGAAAGACGGTAAGACCGGCTTCCTCCTTCACTTCTTTAACCGCAACCTCTTTAGGCGATAGACCGATGTCGGCCCAACCTCCCGGCAATGACCACGCCCCATCAACTCGTTCTCGTACGAGCAAAATTCGGTCATCCTGAAACACTACGCCGCGCACATCCACCTTAGGGGTAGCATAGCCGGTTTCATTGGCGAACAGCGCTTTAATCTTCTCCGTCTCCACTTCGGTATAACGGCTGACAATTTCCACGCTAAGCTCACGCAACATCTGAAAGCGTTCAAGATCGTACATGTCTTTGGAATAGGCCAGCCCAGCCTGACTAATGGCCTGAATTTGCTTAGCCCACTCCAGCCATTGCAGCTGCGGAATCGAGTCCGACATCTGAATCGCAACCTTTCGGATAGAAGTCTAAATCCACTGTACCACCATAGAAATCATATATGCAGCAGGGAAGATGATCAGTTGCGCCGCTAATGTTCCGAGAAACCTCGCGCCCATCAACATATATAGATCCTCCCCAGCATTTTATTCAGCTTCACACCGGCATAGCGTATGGAATACGACAGCGTCTCCGCCGCATGAATAATCAACGTTAAGATGCATACGATTACCAGATAGGTGGTCACTTTACTTCCCTCTCCAATAAACTTCCGCTATTTTTCGTTGCCATGTTTAAAATGTCCCGTGGCTTTTGCCATGATCAGCTGGGCTTCTTTGGGTGTCGCCGCGCTTTGAATCCGCGTGATAAATTTCTCCGCTTCTTTCCCAGAGAGGGTAGTGACCATGCGCCCTTTCCAAGAAATGAACACCTTTCGATTTTTCGTGATTTCATAAGTGAAAATCTCTTCATCCAAACGATTGCGTTTATCAACGTTCCCCAAAATAAGCCTCCATGAATGAGTTAGATTATTTTCACATATTTGGCCATCATGGTGCGATAATCGAACAGAACTTCTTCTTTTTCTTCGGTATATACAAATCCATTGGATTTATAAAAGAGCGTGCCGATGTCGTTCTCACGTTCACACCAGGCGTAAATTTCAGTGATTAATGGGTTCAGACGAATTAATTCATTCAGCAACTTCTTGCCAATGCCCTTGCGCTGATGCTCTTTTAAGATATAAAGTCGAGTCAGCTCACTAACCCCTTCATCATCCGCTTCCGACAGTTGGCCAAACCCAACGATCTCTCCTTCCCATTCCGCGACCAGGAACTTCCGCGCGGCTTGGGCTTCGTCCAGTGTGATGCTTTGCTCCAAGCTGCTCTTGGCATAGGCGTGGGTCAAATACGTGGCGATAAAATGCTCCGGATAAATCATTTCATAAGTGCTGTTCCAGGTTTCCACAGCTACCTCTCGAATGCCGTCGATGTCGTTCAGTGTTGCCGGACGGATCAGCAGTGAATCCATCAGCTTCAATCCTTTCTGTTTCGTAAATAACGGGACCCAGCTTCGGATATGGACCTATCTCCAGCCGGGTCGTATATCAATAACGTTTCACTATACAAATTACTTCTTACAAAAACTATGATACACTGACCTCAACCGAGAAAGCTACCCCTATTCATGAAATCGCTTTCTTTAATACCAATGTAGTCGGCAACGCCTTGTCTGATGCGTTTCCAAGCTAAATTTCATCTTCAGGATATCGACGAATGTTGTCAGTTTCACAAACCATATACATAAGAACAAAGGAACATGATCAAAAAGCTGGTATTCCCAACTTAATACAGAATTGAAGAACACGTGCTACGCTTATCTGGTCACGAATCCCATTGAAAAATAACTGGAGGCGATTAACTTGCTGGTGAACAATGTGAATTGGCGGGAATTAGCCTTTCATCATATCCCGCGTATGCTCATTGATGAACACGAGCCGTTCCGTCCCATTCGGGTTGGCGTTACGGTGCTGACGGAAACCGGTCCGTCTCCTTCATTCAAACGAATGTTGTTAGTGGACGGGGAGCGTGTTGGATCGGTTATTGAATATGCCGTCTACTGGGACTACGATATTACACATCTTTACGATCTGGAGCATATGTGGATCTTCCTGTCTCCACAAGGTGCCGTTGTCGATTGTGAAGCCAGTTTTCATGGTAGATACCTCAAAGGTATCGCTCCCGGCAAAACGAACGTAGGGCCAGATGGACGTATCAGCTTATATTGCCAGCCGGGAAAACACGCCTTCTCTCCAATCCGCGATCTGTTCGAGCTACTTCCCGACCTGCACCTGGCAACCGGAGCACATGCAGGAAAAGACGGCGTTCTGGAGCCCGACATGCTGCACGGCATGTATAAGACGCTGCCCGAGGCGGACGCACTCGCAACCGAGCATCTTCGCGGCTTCCAGTTTAATATTGCCGGCACCTACCATCCTTTTGAGTGGTCCCTCGACATGCTCGTTACCTGGGAAGAGCTGAAGCGGGAAATCCCCATCCGGATGAGGGATTTGCTGAAGCGGCTACATGAGTTGAAGCAATCGGGATCGTCAGTCCAAGAAGCGATCCACTAAGCTAAAAAGCCTTCCTGTCCGTGGTAACCGCTTGGACTGGAAGGCTGTAACAACAATTCCATTGCTGCAAGGGCGGCCGAACCTATTCTTTTTTGTTCTTCGGCACGGTAGTCGAGTCCGGTACTTCATCCGCTGTCTCCCGATCATCGCGTATGCCCGTTATCTCCTCAGCAGCTTCCGTTAGCGGAGCAGGGATCGGTCGTTGGCTGGACGGAGCCGATACCCTTCCCCTTCTTTCTTTCACCCAATAGATCCCGGCAAGCAGTGCAGTTAATCCTAACCCCACCACCAACCCGGTCCCTTGTCCGGAAATAAAGGGCATGCTCACGATAATGGCGATCATCCCGATCAGACCAACCCAGGACGTATAGGGGTAACCTGGAAGCTGACATGTAGCTTCCGGAGAGCAGGGCGTTACCCGCCGCCAGCGATAATGGGAGGCCAAAATGATAAAGTAGGAGAACAAGAGCGAATATCCTCCGCAGCTGACCAGAAAGAGGTACACCTGCTGAGGCAGCAGGTACCCCATCGCCAAACCGAGCAGCATAGCGGCTCCCGAGAACAGGATACCCCTATACGGGATATCATGCCGGTCTTTCAGCCATGCCGGGGCATGGCCTTCCGCTGCCAACGAACGCAGCATCCGGGCAAGGCCAAATGTCGAAGCCAGCATCGTAGACAGAATCGCCGTAATCATCACAATATTAATCAGCGTCCCAGCCCATCCCATGCCCCAGCGGGTTAGAGCTAAAACTAACGGACTTTGGTCCGCGATCATCCCCTGTGTTGGATACAACATCAGAATCACTGCGATCGCAGCGATATACAAGGCGAGCAAACTGATCAGAGTCATATTAATGGCCCGAGGAATCGTCTTTTTCGGGTTCTCCACCTCTGAAGCGGCTAGGCCAATGACCTCAAATCCCGAATAGCTGAACATCACGATAAGCATACTGCCCGCTATCCCTGCAATCCCCCCGGGAAACCACGCTTCATTTCGCAGTTCGCCTCCCCCCGCTGCTGGAGTCCCCGGAATCCAGCCCGCTATCAAGGCCAGCCCGATGACGATGAACCCGACGATGGCCAGCAGCTTCACCGCTGCCAGACCGCTCTCCAGCTTGCTCAGATAATCGGCACCAAGCAAATTAAGCAGCGTGATTCCGACGATAATGAGCATGCCCATCGCAACCTCCGAAAAGCTCGGGAACCATTCCCTAAGAAAGGTGGACGCCGCGATCGATTCACTGGACATCGCCAGAATCAAGCCCACCCAATACACCCAACCGGTAATAAAGCCAACGCTGCGTCCCAAACTCCGCTCCGCATACGTACGAAACGAGCCTGGCACAGGGTCAGCCACCGTCATTTCCGAGAGGGCATAGAGAATGATGTAAACCAGCAATCCGCCAAGGATAAACGATAGCAAAATGCTGGGACCCGCTGCTTGAATCGCCACGCCGGAACCGAGAAAAAACGAACCCCCGACGATCGTCCCCAGCCCCAGCATCGTTAAATGAAACGTCGAGATTCCTTTTTCGCCAGTCTTGCCATTGCCCATAAGCCAAGCCTCCCTCAAGCTCTTCGTAAACTATAGGGAGTATTGGCGTAAATTAACGAAATTATGTTGAATAAGTTTAGATATGGACTACATAGCAGCTTCTTTTCGCCATCGTTCCGCTTGTTCCCGAACCATCAAGACGAATTGCTCCAATGCAGGGGATCGCCACTTCTTCCGGTGTAATGCCAACTGTGTCGCCACCCGCTGCGATTCGTCATTCCAGTTCAGCTTCACCAGCTTGCCTTCTTCAAGCTCGCTGCGCACGGTGACCCGCGGCAAGAAGGAGACTCCCAGCCCGGAGATCACACACTGCTTGATCGCTTCGATGCTCCAAAACTCCAAGTTCGAGTCGCTCGCTTTTGTTTCTGATGTTTTGCTTTATAGCCGTCATGCTGCTTTACGGAACCGGGACAATGTCACTCAGCACGCTGATCCAATTTCCGAACGCAACCTTTATTCTCACGTACATGGGCGGCTGCGCTGCCGGAATTCGGCTCCTCAAAGGCAGCCGTATCGGCGTTGTCCTCAGCTGGATTTCGTTTGCGGCTACAGCCGTCGTATTCCGTTCACCGGCTGGGCCATGCTCTACCCGCTGCTGATCGCGCTGTTATGCCTCGGGATCCAGCTGCGCTTCAGCCGGCGGAAAGCCACTTCTCTGGATATCTAATTTAATACGGTCGTCACGAGGCTGCGGCGAAACAGCATCTGGTCTGTCCATCGCAGCCTTGCTTAAATCCGTCCTTCATCAAAATAGGTGACTTCCACCCCTCTGGCCACAATGGAGCTAATCCCTTCCGGATAATAGGGCATCAGTTCGTCTGCGCGCTCCACGTCAACCCATGCGATATCCAATATCTCCTCTGGACGGGTAATCTCCGGCTTGCCCCCCGTAATTTCCGCGCGGAACGTCAGCAGGATGACATGCTCCTCGTTTTTTATATGTACAAATTCATTCACAGCCACGATCCCGTGAACCTTCACATCCAGTCCTGTCTCCTCTTTCCCTTCGCGGATCGCCGCGATCTGCAGCGTCTCGCCAGGCTCCACCGCGCCTCCAGGCAGCGTCCAGGCTTCGTTTTCATTTTGCACCATGAGCACTTTGGTTCTCGTCTCATCGGGGATTAGCAAATATACCACATCTGTTCGTTTCATCGTTAGCCTCCAAATAATAAGTCCAATATCGTCGAAAATTTACCCGATGGCTGTCCCCGAAGCACATCTGGATCGTAGATTTCCACATGACCACAGTTCAGGCAGGAGACGAATAAATAATGGTTGTGCTGGATGTCCATCAGTTTGCTCAACCCGGTGCCGGTCATGGCCACTTCTTTCACCGCAGCTTGCCGTTTTCCGCACTTGCTGCATTTGAAACGACGCTCCAGCACCTCTTCGAGATCGAAGTAATCCCCAACCCGAGGAGGATCAACAAGGTCCCCCGATCCCGGCCCGGGGAATCCCTCCAGATGCTCAGGCAGCACCTCATGTTTGCATTCAGGACAAACGTCAGCAACCAATATGACCTGTTCTCCGCACCAAGGACACTGAATCACGCTTCACGCCTCCTTTAGGATTAGGCCTCAAATATTTTGCCCATATAATACTCATCGACGTAATTTCCATCCACTCGAATCGAATTTCGTTTGACGCCCTCGACTTCAAAGCCAACTTTCTTGTACAGAGCAACGGCCCGTTCATTAGGGATCATCACCGTTAACTCGAACTTGGTGATCTCCGTCTCCGCACGCCATGCCTCAGCAGCCTGGAATAAGCGGGTTCCGATCCCTTTGCCCGAGTAGGCTTGAGTGATGCCGACCACGATGTAACCGACATGCTTCGTTCGGTTGGCTTGACCGCCAAACACGGCCAAATAACCAACCAACTTCCCTTGATCCTCCGCTACCAGAATTGTGGAGCCGGCTTCGGACAGAATCGATTGAATCCGCTCCCGCTGTTCTTCAGCCGTCGTGTTACGTTCTCCCGGTTCATAGAGCATAAATTTCGTTTCTTGGTCCAGTTGCAGGCATAGTTTCAAAAAGCGCTCAGCGTCATCCACTCGAATTTCTCGAATTTCAATCATTTCGATCTCTCCATTGGTTACTCATGCTCGTTCCCGTTCTCCTTCGCTGCCCACTTGGCGGCTACCTGATCCTCACCTTTGAAATAATCAACTTGGCCGGCGCTCTCGTAAACTTCTTGGTAGGGTAAAATATTGATCTTCCCTGAATCAGGATATTCACAAACGTCCAGCCCCATGTTCGTACGAATATCCAGGTACTTGCACGGCTTCTCCGTATGGTTAAATAGCTGATGCGCCCCCGAGGGCCCCATTTCGAAGAACACGATATCCCCGGTATGTACTTCCTGATGCCCTTCCGGCGTCCGAAGCATCGCACTGCCTTCCAGAATGACGAAGAGTTCTTCTGCATTACGATGAAAATGATAAGGAAAAGAGTACTTCCCTGGATCCAGCGAACGGATATCAAACGTTAAATGCTTGGAGCCGGCCAGCTCTGCCAAGCGCTCGCTTGTATGCCAAGCGAACTCTGGCACGGGCGATTGCTTCTGATGATACTTCACACGGTCTGCATGATATAAATGTGCCATGTCTCTCCCCCTAATAAACAAATACCCGGCCGCCGATCATTGCTTCCTGGGGCCGGGTCATACGTTGGTCTTCTCATTATACATAATTTCAGACCGATTCGAGTATTCGCTTTCGTCTACAACGAGAAAGTTTGAGCTAGAACCTCGTGAAGGCCGGGCAACCCTTCGATTTCCACGCGTTCGATCGTCTCAACGAAAGAGATGCCTTGCTTCCGGTAAATTTTCTTCCAGAAAGCTACGGCAACAGCGTTATTCTGCAGCTGCTCCACCCGGATTTGGCCCTTCAAGCGCCGCATAATTTCGAAGACGGCCGTCTCCGCCGTTTTACCTCCGCGATATTTATGAAGCACGAACATCTCCTGCACCGTAAAGTCAATCTCCTCGGGCACAAACGGTGGGGCGCAAACCAGGATGAAGCCGGCTACTTTCCCCGAACAATAGATGAAATAAGGATGCAGTTCTTCCCGCTCCAAGTAAAGGGAAGTGTTCGCCAGATCAAATCGCCCGTCTTCCCCCGGTTCCTCGCCAGTAAACGCCGATAAATCATGCAAGTACAGCTGAAACAAATTAAAAAACAGCGAGCTTTGAGAAGGTAAAATAGGTGCGATTCGAACTTCCATGCACTAGCCCTCCTTGGTTTCGCGATTTCGAATTACCTTCCTCTTTTGTCCCGGAGATAGATATCTAACGCTTCGATGCCCCGGTGGGCCAGCCTAATAAACAAGATCAAGGCATATAAAATTAAGCCAGCGAGAACAAGATAAAACAAGAAAAGGAGAGCGGGTAGCACCCCAATCACTCCTACACCGGTCATACCTATCAACTCCTCACCTTAATCCATTTTGAACAGCTCGTGTTCTCAGAGGTCTACCGAAGGACTACCCCCGACTCCGACCAGCGTCTTGACCTCCGCCAAGTGGCGAATCTCATAAGTCGGCTGTTGGTTCAGTGTATTCGGGCGGTCATTCGGGTTATACCAACAGGTATCGATCCCGTAGTTTAGACCACCCTTTATGTCAGAAGTCAACGAATCCCCAACAATTAACACCCGGCTTTTGTCCGCTGGCCGAAGCCCCAATGCTTCAAACGCATAGTCAAAAATCCCCGGATGCGGCTTCGAATACCCCGTGTCTTCAGAAACGATGACAGCCTCGAACATTTGCGCCAATGCCGATCCGGCAATTCGGCTCACCTGCACCTTTTTGATGCCGTTGGTGATGATCGCCAGGTGAAACCCAGCTTCCTGCAATTCGCGGCAGAGCTCAGTTGCGCCTTCCAGCAGGAAGGTCCCCTCCCCAAGCAGCTCCAAATAGCGCTCACTAATCTCCTCTACCTGAGAGCGGGGAGTTACGCCGAGCTCCTTCACCAGTCTGGCGAACCGTTCCGTCCGCAAAGTGACCTGCGTCACCAGTCCCTGCTCCAAATCGCGCCACAGCTGCTGGTTAATGGTCTGATATGCCCGCATCACGTCGTCGGTACAAGGAATGCCCGCCTCCGTAAGCGTTCGGCTTAAGGCGTGGTTTTCCGCCTTCGGGTAATCAAATAATGTGTCGTCCGCGTCGAATAAAAGATGCGTATAAGTCATGGGGCTCCTCCTGTTGCATTCTCTATCCTCAAAAAATATTTACTGGCATCCGCTCAGGATCATTATTCACTTCCACTTATGCCCTTGCTTTAATCGGAATGTATAATTCGACCTTCGCCTTGCCCTGCGTGTCCTGCGCCGGATCGTTCATACTGAACTCCAGACAGTACCGATCATCCGGGTCGTATCCGCTGTCCGGCAGCCAATTTCCGAATATGCTCTGGTACAGCAGCGCAAGCTTTTCCGATGTATCATAAAAATAAAACTTCGCATAAAGCCCGCCCGGCAGCGTTTGGAAGCCGATCTCCGGCGGGGCATCCGCACGGCTAAGCGTATTCGGCACGGTGACGCAGGCATCGTACCGGCATTCCTCCTCCTCGGTCACGGCTGGATCGTCCAAGGAAATCCCGATAAAAGATTGCTCCGGCGGAAATAGCTGATGCTGCGCCGCCCACTTACCTAACTTTGCCCAGGCCTGATAGGTTTCCAGATAACTTCCGACATGTCTTACATACGCTACTTCCATCATGGGAAGCTCTACAATGTTGGCTTGCATTTGCCAAACCCTCCTTAACAAACTGTTTTTTACAGTTTGATCATAAAGGTTTGGCGCGGCATCGGCTTCCTGCCGATTGCGGTCCGATTGCGAAATATTGCGATCTTGCCGAGCTTGCCGAGCTTGCTCTCGCATCGCGGTTGGTGTACGACCAAAGTGCTTCTTGAACGCTGCATTAAAGCTGGAAGCAGACTCAAACCCGCAACTCAGCGCAATTTCCAGCACAGGTTGGTTGGTCTCCCGCAAGTAAGCTGCGGCCCGGGTTAGACGCTGCTTCATGATGTACGCAAACGGCGTCTCCCCCGTCACCGAGGTAAATATCCGCGAGAAATGATACTTCGAGAAGTGGGACAATTCGGCCAATTGATCCAAGTTTAGCTTCTGATGCAAATGCGCATCGATATACTTACAGACCTGACCCACCCTTTCCCGGTAATCGTTCATCTCGCTTCTTGCCTCCCCGAAGTCCCTTCCCAATAGAAGGGCCGTTCGAGGAGAGGAGGCAGCTTGGTGGCACGGTCTCCTTTGGCAGCATTGATCTGGGCTTGCGTCAAGAACAAGCTCTCCGAAAGATCGGCTCCCCTTACATCGGCATCTCGCAGATCCGCCCCAATCATATCGGCACCGCGCAGGTCCGCTCCCCGCAGATCCGCAGCGATCAGGTAAGCGCCTCTTAAAAATGCGCCTCGCAAATCCTCGCCCCGCAGCTTGGCACCAACCAGATCAGCCCCACGCCCAAAGCTTCTGTGCCGTCCAGAAGATGTACCAGCCTTCCGCAGCGCTTCAGCGCGAACGCGCTCACTCACCTCGAGCAACAACTCGTTGACCTTCGCGCGATGTGCTGCCACATCAAAGCGGATTAAGTCGTCCAGTTTGGCGGATGTCAACCGTTCCGTCTCGTCATAACTCATCCGCAAACGTTCATGTAAATGGCTGACCTGAGGCAGACTTAACGCTTCATCCAAGTACCAGAGCAATTCATGCAGCTGCCACATGATCGGAAACACATCAAACATCAGCTTGGATGATCCAGGCGCCTGGCGCCAACTCACTCCCGCGAAAGTGACCTGTGACACCCTTTGTCCTGCGCCAAAGCAATCGTAAACGGTGCACCCTCGGTACCCCTGTTCCCGAAGATTGCCGTGAATGCCGCAGCGGAAGTCATCCTGCAAATGACCGCAGGGCTGTCCAGCTGCTTTGTTCACAGCGAAGTCCACCGAAGCCGCAAAAGGCAGGGCTGTACAACACAAGCCAAAGCAATGCTCGCAGTCGGCCTGCAACTCGAAACGACGTCGGCCATCTGCCGGCTCCTTGGTTGTTCTATTGTCAGACATCGTCAAATTCCCTCACTTTTTGCCTATCGTCGTGTCTCTAATATAAACAAGGAACCGGGAAATGCATAGAGTTTCTTAACGATTCGGATCGCTGATTTGCGCTAAATGATGACGTGCATGCCGAATATAATCTTCATACAATTCCTCAAGAGTCATCCCCAACAATCCCATCTTAGTCTAGAACAGGGGTGGAAGTAAATGCCTATTTCCTAACTTTTGACTAATCCAAAAAAGCCTGCCGAAGCAATACAGATACCTGCTCCGACAGACTTTTAGCGATTGTTATGAGTTAACCTTTTTCATATCGTATTCATTCATTTTGCTACTCTCTCACTGCTCTCTCTTTATTTCAACTTCGCAACAGTAACGGCGACCTGCTCCAGTTGTGTCGAACTTAACTTCCCGTCCGGCGAACTCAGTGTAACGAACCGGTCGTCCAGCTGGAAGGACAGCATCGGCGTTTCGGATGGCGTGTACCATTTCGCTTTCGTACCGTTGGACAAGGTGACTGTTTTCCCTTCATAGTCATAGGCGTAGTCCCGCGGGGAAATCGTAACCGTCATATGATCAAAGATCAGATTTACGCCATCACCGGATTCGCCAACCATTTTGAAGGTATCCCCTTGGACCATTTGCTGAGGCGCGTAAGGCGTCTCAAAGGATTCGAATTGGGCAAACGCTTTTTTGATTTTTTCCATTTGAGCATTCGTATAGTTCACAGGAGTTAAGCTGGTGTCCGAATCCGGAGTTCCCGAAGATGGGCTGCCAATCTGCACCAGGTGCTGGCTCGCATCATAGTTCACCGAGACCTTAAGCACGTCTCCCAAAGCCCGTACTGGCAAATACGTCGTGCCATTATGGGTAATCGGCGCTAAAGGACGGCCTTGCCCGTCAACTGGAGCATAGGTTTTGCCATCGACCTGGATGCCGATTTGATTGTTCAGGTAGGCGTTGATTTTCTGCAATTTTGACCCGGCATAAACTCCGGCAGCTCCGGATAAGGTCATGCCTACTACAGCGAAAGCTAAAATGGATTTTTTCATGTTGTTGTTCATGTCGTTAGTTCCTCTCCCTAAATGAATTTGTTTTACTTAAAATCGATCACTTGAGTGACGAGCAGCGATTTCGGATCGTCCACCGTAATGCCCAGCCGTTGGCCCGATGGGCTCCAGCTTAACGGATAGATCGCGTGAGGAGGCGGATCGACCGATGCGTAATAAGGAGCGAGCGGAGACACCTGTCCGGAGCCGGTGTCAAAAATATACACGCCATTCATCCCCGGCTTATTCTCGGAATACACATCAAAGGCCAGCTTAGTGGAATCTGGAGACCACGTTACGTAAGAGATGACGTCGCCTTTGCCAATTAGTGTCCCTTGAAGGCTGCCCGCGGAGTCGTAGATCAACAGCTCACTTCCCTGAAAAACACCCGATTGGGTCACCGTAGATACCGCGATATAGCGGCTGTCCGGGGAAATTTGAAACTCCCAGACATCGCGGATTAAGCTGACCGGCTTCGATTGACCCGGATCAAATACCTTCAAAACGTTATAATTATCGGTATAGTAGATCCTGCCGTGACTGACGCCAAAATGGATAAACACATCGATGTCGGGATCGTCTAACATAAGCAGCGTCACCTTCCCGTCTGCTGCGGAAATTTGCCGGATTTCTCCTCGGCCTTCCATCGAGCCGGCGGCTAAAATGTACGTTTCCTCGTTTAGCCACCCGCCCAGTTCCAGGTAGTTCTCTCCCGGGATGTGCAGGATTTCCCCCGTTTGACGATTCTCTACAAAGTTGTCGGCCGTGTACTTATTCTTCCATTTCTGAATGAAACGGTACCGTCCATCTGGAGACGGGAACTCCTTCACAAGCATGTAGCCGTCCATCTGCTGTCCCTCCTCTCCCGCAGGCTCACGTGTCTGGCCGGTCACCAGGTTCACGATCGAGACCTCATAGGCGTATTGCGGTTCCTCCGTCGCCGTCCCGGATTTGACCAGTCGGGTCTTTTCCACCTTCACCTCGTCCTCCGAAATCCAGGACTGGATGCTCGAATCTTCAATGGCATGCATCCTGACGACGCGGACTTCCCGGCCAGGCGATTGTGGCTGTGCGTCTACAACCGTCAGTTGCCGCTTGGCTTCCGCTGGCTTACCCCCAGTTTGGGCGGGTTGTTGCTGCCCGTTTTGATGCGTCTTAGGGTCAACGACCGTAAGACGTTTCTCATTTGGTTGGCAAGCCGTTACGGTGCCCAACAAGAGCGTTGCTGCCAAAAGTTGAAGGGCAAAGGTGCCCATAGGGTGCTTCATTCCAGGTACCTCCTGCGTTTTTGCCACAGGTGTCGCCGACCTTACCGCTCAACCCCCTTGTTTCGGGGCGGCCCATTCGGTTCTCCCTGTTGACTTCAGTATAGGGAAGACTTTTCACATAAAAATATCCGACTTGTAACGTTCTTGTAACATCGAGTGGAAGTGTAACGGAGGCCGAAACTGCAAAAGTACAGTTCATTTCCCGCTGAGTGCTGAAAAATGGCCATTTAGGTGTAAAAGTGCAGTTCATCAAGGCCCAACCGCCTCTTTACGGCAAAATTGCTCTATGTCAGATGTACTTTTACATTTCATTGGCCCGAAACCAGCGGTTATCCAGGGAATCAAATGTACTTTTGCATTTGAATGCAAAAAAAGCCCCGACTTCTTCAAGTCTGGGCTGAAATGGGCTGGCTTAGCCGCCGCTTCCGGCAGGTTGCGGGCGTTCAAGCGGCAGCTCGATCACAAACGTGGACCCTTCAGGACCGGAAGCCGCCAGCTTCACCGAGCCATGCTGCTTCTCCGCCAAGCTGCGCACCAGCGATAGCCCTAAGCCTGTCCCGCCATGGGCTCTGGACCGGTCGCTGCTGACGGTGTAGAACGGGTCAAAGATGCGAGCCTGCGCCTCCGGTGGAATGCCGATCCCGGTATCTCTCACCTTAATTTGCATCCGGTCGCTGCCATCCACTACCGAGACGGCATCATTGGACAAAAACACTTTTCCTCCGGGCTTATTGTATTTCACGGCGTTATCTAGCAGATTCATTACCATGTGCATCACGTTATCCGCATCGGCCCATACCTTGCCGTCCTGCAGGTCAGTGACGATCTGGATGCCTTGCTGCTCTGCTTTCGCCTGCAGGCGTGAGGCCGCGTCCTCCAGCAAGGACTTCAGGTCCACCAAAGCCGTGTTCGTCTCGAAGTCATAGACGTCCATGGAGGAGAGCTTCAACGCTTTCTCAACCAGCGCATACAATCGCCCCGCCTCCATGCCGATCTGGCGGCACGCCTCGTCAAGCAACACCGGATCATCCCGATACATATTCAACAGGTCCGTATAGGCAAGGATCGAGGTCAGCGGTGTCTTCAGCTCATGGCTGATGTTCCCGATAAACAGCTTCTGTTGCTGCTCCAGCTCCTGCAACCGGGTTACGGCCTCGATCAGTTTGCTTTTCTCATCGGTTAGTTGGGCATGGGTTGTGGCGATTTTTCCGCTCATTTCATAGATTCCCAACGCCAATTCACCCAGCTCATCCTTCCGTCGAACCGTGGGCTCACGAAGGTACTCCCCTTCCCCGATGCGCATGGCGGCGCGGTTGAGCCGCGTAATCACATTGGCCTGTCGCCAGACATAGAGGTAGCCGAGCAGAAATCCCCCAACCAGTACGGCCGCGCCAACCAGCCAGAACAGACGCTGAATTCTTTCGTAAAAAGCGTGCTGTTCTGCAAGGGACACATGAAACTGGACCGTCCCCGCCGGCTGCTGATCCATCGTATAAAGCGGTGCCAGATACAACAGCTGATCGCCTTGCGTGATATACGCGGACTGTCCTTTGGCTGTATAAGCCAGCGCGTCCTGAACGTCCGCCTTGGGCTGGAACGGCAACGAGGTGCCGGCAAGCGAGCCGTCCAGCTTATATAGTGTGACCGGAAGTCCGCTTTCGGCACCTAAATTGACGGCAAGGTCTTGCCCGCTGAGCTCCATAAACGCGTCTGGATCCGGCAAGCCGCTCGTCAACGCTTCTTGGCGGACCCGAAGGTTCGCGGTTTCCGCCTCTGCAGCCAGCATTTGCTCCAAGCGCTGGCGCTGATCCTCGCGGATCCCGGCCAATACCAGCAGGCTAAGTACAGCAATCACCGCAGTTAGCAGGAAAGCCAGCAGCAGCGCGGCTCTCCATTTCAGGCCAAACCGTAAACTCCGCTGTTTCATGATGAAGGCTCCACGCTTTTATAACCGATACCGTAGACGGTTTGAATGCAATCGTTCCACGGGCCCAGCTTCTTACGCAGCCGTTGCACATGCATGTCCACCGTTCGCGTACCGCCCGCGAAATCCATGTCCCACACCTGCTCCAAGAGCGCTTCCCGCGAATACACCCGTCCCGGATGCCCGGCGAGGAGTGCCAGGATATCGAATTCCTTTGGCGTTAAATCGATCAGGGTGTCTCCGGCATGAACCGTCCGATTGAGTAGATGGATCGTGAGTCCCCCCAGCCGTATACGTTCCTGCGCCTCGCCGGAATTGGCCTGGATCGCCCGCGGGCCGCGACGGGTCAGCGCCTTCACCCGAGCGACAAGCTCACGCATATCAAACGGCTTAGTCATGTAATCGTCTGCTCCGAGCTCTAATCCCAGCACTTTATCCACGATGTCGTTTTTGACGGTTAGCAGCAGGATCGCTGGCCGCGACGGCCGCCCCTCCAGCTTGCGGCAAACCTCGTATCCGCTTAGCTTTGGCATCATCACGTCAAGCACCATCACATCCGGTTTGAACATCTCAACCTGGTCCAAAGCTTCTTGCCCGTCCGCTGCCGTCTCCACCGTATACCCTTCCCTCCGAAGCGCGTACGACACAGCTCCAGAAATACTCGCTTCATCATCTACTACAAGCACCTTGGTCATGCTATAACTCCCTTTACATCAAGCTCAAAAAATAATGATAAAACTCCGTATCCCGTTCATACCCGCTCGTTTCATACAATCTTTGGGCCCGGACGTTCGTCATCGCCGTCGACAGCTCCAAGCCTTTCGCGTTCGTCCGCTGAGCGTGGGATTTGGCTGCTTCCAAGAGCAGCTTCGCCGCGCCCTGGTTCCGATATTCCTCCCGCACGTATAAATCGTTTAAAATCCATACTCGTTTCATCGAGATGGAGGAAAAGGACGGATACAGCTGCGTAAACCCAACGGCGGTCCCACTGACCGAATCGATGGCCAGAAAGACGACGGATTCATGCCGGCTTCCCCTTTCCGCCAGAAAACGCCGGGCTCCTTCGAGATCTGAAGCTTGTTCATAAAATTGGCGATACTCGTCAAACAGCCGTGCCAAGGGCTCCAGGTCACCCGACTGTGCTTCACGGACGATTAATGATGAAGATTTCATCGGTTTAGCTCCTTATGTCAAATAATCAACTACTCGATGTTCACACCGCCGGCAACCAACGATAGCTCGTGCAATTCCATCGGAGCCTCGAGCAGCAACCGGAACTCAAACCTACGGGGTTCGGTACCATCAGTAAAATACTTCAACTCAACGCCTCCATCACCGCTTACGTGCTCAATTCCAATAACCGGCGGAGCTGCCACTGCCGCTCCTGCTCGGTCTTTGCTTTGACCGCTTCCGCATTGTCCACAGCATAGGCGAGCGCCTTGGCGGCGTAGGTGGCGCTATGCGCCGCGTGCCCCGCCACATGCGCAGTAGCCGCCGCGTGGCCCGCCGCTCGCGCCGCAGCGCTGGCGGAGGCATGGCCGGCATCATGCGCCGCGTTATGCGCGGCAACTGCTGCTGCGCGGGCCGCGGCCATGCTGACTTCGCCGCGCACCCAAGCGCGTGCCGCTTCGATCGCTTGCCGCGGCCGCAGGTCCTCCGGCCGTGCCGCCTCGAAGCAAGGCAGTACGCGTTCCGCGCATTCCGACGCCCATAACGCCAGCGTTCGCTGGTCCGTCCGCTCCGCTTGGTCTGCGATGGCTCGTTTGATGTTCACATCAACAAACTTCCTGGATTCCAATGTGGATTTTCCCCTTTCCCCGATAAGAAGCTAGTTAGAACAATCCCCAGTAGAAAATAAGAACGAGCGCCAGAATCACAGCGGCTGCTATGGCCAGGTTTTGGATCAAACTTCCGTAGAAGCCTTTGAGGTGAGTATAGATTTCCGTTAAGAGTAAGATCCCGGCAAAGATCGTGACAATCATGCCCAGGCTGCGAATAATAATGAAAATGACTTGGATGAGAAAGAAGCCCGACGTCGGGAATGGAACCAAGCTAAAACCGACGCCGACCAAAAAAGCATATAACAAGCTCTTTTCCTTGTTCAGCTGAAGTCACCTCCTAGCTTCTCGTTCATACCGCACACGTCTATACCTTTTATATATGCTGGCGCCCAGCAGAAAACCCGCCGCGTTCAGAATAAGGAGGTGATCCGGTCAAATAACATTTGATAATACTCGTCCGAATTGGGCGTAAAATCCGCGAGCCGCCACGTGGCCTGTTCTTCTCGCAGTCCTCCATTGTCTTCATCTACGTAAACTCCCTCTGACGACAGTTCATCACGAGTCCCGCAGCGCAGCTCCTGTAGAGCCTGCAAGCTCACCCAATACAGCCCTGTCAACTCTTCGGTCTGGATATGATAATCGAGCAAGGACTGTTCATTTTCGTAGATGAAGACATGGTTGACCTCACGGTCAATCACATCGGGTGAAGGGAAATGCTCTTGAGCTACCTTGCCGAGATACGTCAGGTCCTCAACCGGGATCGCTAACCCAAGCTCCTCCTTCAGTTCACGGATTCCGTCCTTAACGTCTTCTCCGGCTTGGAGATGCCCTGCACAAGACGTATCCAATAACAACGGGAACACATCTTTGTTGGGATGCCGACGTTGAAATAACAAATAAATTTCACCCTGGGCATCCCGTTTCATAATCCAGCAATGAAAGGTTTGGTGCCACAGCCCTTTGGCATGAACCTCTTGTCTTGGAGCTGTACCCAGCTTTTTCATATCCTTCGTGTAGATGTCAAACAATTCGGTTTCGCTCATGTTGTCCTCCAAGTGGGTTCATATCAGCCCATTGTTTTACGCCTGATGCTTCACTCCACCAAGCAATACTTCCTTATATATAACGGTGAGCTCTCGCAAAATGTCCAAGCTCTCTTCCACCCGTCCCGTTTCCAATCCATGGTTAGCCCCGGGGATGGGCACAATTTTCAGTCGGTCTGATGCCTTCAGTCGACTTGCCAATCCGGGAGGAAACACATCATCCTTCGTCCCGTAAACGACAACCGCTTGAGTTTCATGGATATACGGAAGCGTATCGGAAATTGGCGTCAAATAAATATGCCGGATTTCCTCGGCTCTAACTCCCAATCTGCGATGGACTTCACCGGCCACCACCGTCCCCAGGCTTTTGCTGATGAACACGATTTCCTCATAACTGCCAATGACCTGCCGTATCGCCTGTTCACAATCCTGAATCACCTGCGGAATTTCCCGATACTCAAGCTCCTTACGAGCGGCTTGGTAACCGTACTCGAGCGCCAGAATATCATATCCGCACTCCCGGGCTGCAAGCGCGGCATAATGCAGGGTGGGGCGATCGCAAGAGTAGTTTTTGCCGGGAAACAAAACCACCAGCTTTCGATTGGAGTCCGTGACTTGGATATATTTCACGCTAATCTCGGTCTTCCAATAGGAAGGAAACTTCAGAGTGGACGCTTTCATCTTTGATCCTCTCCTCTCGATATTAGAGTAACTCCAGATTACCTATAGCTGAAACCGCTCCTGAATGATTTGAGTCGTCTCCCTTTCGCATAAAATACAACCCGGCTCTCGTATACATTTAGCCGGGTCATGCAGCATATGTTCTATTCGCGGCGGGGCAGCTTCGCATCCAGAAAATTCGTCTGGCAATTGTCCCGCAGCAGTTCCATGTAGATTTCGTCGAAGTAAGTATTGTTCACATAGTAGCTTTGCGATCTGCGGCCAAACTCGCGGAACCCCGCTTTTTCGTAGCATCGGATGGCCGGTTGGTTGAACTCAAAAACGCGCAGCATGATGTTGTTGAGATTCAAGATCTTAAATCCATATTCGCATAGGAGTTGCAGCGCCTCGGTGCCGTATCCTTGCCCCCGCTGCCCCTCATCTCCCAAGAAGATCCCCGCCTCAGCCACCCTGCGGACATGATCGATAGCAAATAACGAACAATTGCCTAGCAACTGATCTCCATCCAGTCGAACAATGGCATAATTTTGACCTTCCTTGGCCAAGTCTTCCAGAAATCTCTGCTCCCGTTGCAACCCGATCACGTCACGGGATGTCCCTAGCCGGACGGAAACGGTAAGATCGTTGATCCAATCAGCATACGTCTCCGCATCCTCTGGATTTACCGGGGACAAGTACAGTCTGGACCCCACCAGCTTCTTAAAATACTTCATCGGTTATCACCCTCTCTCTCGTGCGCTTGGATTCACCTTCGTGCCAGCCACCAGATCGTGGCAAGTCCGGCTTCCCTTAGTGGAAAATAATATCACAAGATAAACGATCATTAAACCGTTCGGCAGGTAAATCCAGCCTGGATGCGCCGGCGTATCCACGCTCCACCAGGGTTCGGGCACCAAGATGATGGTATGGGCCATCTCCCACGGCAACAAGCGTACCGCCGTTCTAGCCAATGCTTGCCCGATTTGGATCGGATCACCTTGGCGATTGGTGACGCACAGGTTAAGCCACTTTTTCCCGAACGTCTGTCCATGACGCAACTCCATCACAATAAAATAACTCCATACCGGCAACGACATCGTAGCCAGCACCCATAGTTCAATTTCAATCCCCTTGTCAAATTCGCTAAAGGGGAAGCCGGAAGCGGCGAAATTCACCAGCCATTGTACTGCGACCAAAACAACTGCCAGCATCGTGAAATCGATCCAATAGGCCAACAACCTCTTCAGAGCGAGTCTCATATCTCACCCGCCGATTCTTTGGGATATACAAGGATGATCATATTCGCTCCAGCCTTAACGCCATATAATCTTCATCAAAATAAGCTCCATCCCATTTTAAAGCTCTTCGCTCGGTTCCATACAGCTGAAACCCAAGAGAGGCGTAAAGCCTTCGAGCCGAATCATTGGTTGAGACCACCGTTAAATTCAGCTGTTCCAGCCCCTCCATCCGCTTGGCACGTGCGATGAGTTCTTCCATCAACGCCAAGCCGATCCCCTTGCCGCGCATCTCCGGGGTAACATACAAACCAAATACGTTTGCTTTGTGCCAGGTTTTGGGAGAACATTCTCGAATCAACGTAACGATACCAACCAAGTTCTCATGCTCGTCGAAAGCGCCCAGTACAAAGCGGTCTTCGTTTGCTTTGATACGCTCCGCCACCATCTCGATCGTAAAGGCCACTTCCCGCTCAAAGGTCGAACCGAAGGCATCCGGATATTCCTGCAATCCTTGCAATCGCAGGCTTTGATAAACTTGCGCATCGCCCTCTTTTAATATTCGCAGATTCATAGCTATCCCCCGTTCCATCTTGAATTGATACCAGAATACCAGAACCCCATCAATTTGAAAAACCTGTAAAAAAGTTGTTGTAAAACAAACCTTTAAATGGTAATCTATGTAATGATAGCGCTATCATAACAAGATCGAAACCGGTTTAGTATGAATTTCGCATTTGGACTGTCAGCCCAATCCATTCAATTTTGAAAGGAGCGATTGTTCATGATGCTAAAACGCGGTAAACCGATTCTCCTCTTCCTGGTGCTTACCCTCCTGGTCGTCTTTATTCCCGTCCCCAACACAACAAGCGCGGCTCCCAACTGGCAGTTGGTCTGGAGCGATGAATTTAACGGTTCCTCGTTAAATCGAGGCGTATGGACCCCCGAAATTGGCACCGGCTATAACGGATGGGGGAACAACGAACTTCAGTATTATACCGACAGGCCGCAAAACGTACAGGTTACAGGCGGCAATCTGGTCATCACCGCTCAGCGAGAAAATTATGAAGGAAGAAACTATACCTCCGCACGAATCAAAACCCAAGGCTTAAAGAGCTTCAAGTACGGCAAGATCGAAGCCCGCATAAAGATTCCTACTGGACAAGGCATATGGCCGGCATTCTGGATGCTGGGCGAAAGCTTCAGAGATGTCGGTTGGCCTTACTGTGGAGAAATCGATATTATGGAACATGTCAACAATGAATCGGTTGTCCACGGAACCGTCCATTGGGACGCCAATGGATATGCCTCTTACGGCCGGGCTTCGGGCAATTTGGATTTCTCGCAATTCCACACGTACTCGATCGAATGGGATCCGAGCTATATCCGCTGGTTCGTTGACGGCGTTCAGTACAACGAGATCTATATCGCCAACGGAACCGGAAATACAGAAGAATTCCAGAAGCCGTTCTTCATTCTGCTGAACCTCGCCGTTGGCGGTAACTGGCCGGGCAGCCCGAACGGCTCGACACCGTTCCCGGCACAAATGCTTGTGGATTATGTTCGCGTCTATCAGGATCAAGGGGGATCCTCTCCCGTGCTTGAGAACGGTGCGGTATACACCATCGCCTCCAAAGTCAGCGGCAAGGTACTGGATGTCACGGATGTCTCCACTGCGGACGGCGCTAAAATTCAGCAATGGACCAACTATTCCGCCAGCAACCAACGTTTCCGTCTGGAATCTACCGGCGACGGCTATTATAAGCTGACCGCCATTCATAGCGGCAAGGTGTTGGACGTGCCTAGTGCAAGCACAGCCGCTGGCGTACAGCTACAGCAATGGACGGATAACGGTACGGACGCGCAGCGGTGGCGGATCGTGGATGCCGGCGGCGGATACTTCAAGCTGATCTCCAAAGCCAGCGGTTTGGTCATGGATGTATCTGGCGCTTCAACAGCGGACGGAGCGGCGGTACAGCAGTGGACCGATAACGGCACAGATGCGCAGAAGTGGATGTTTACGAAGGTAAACTAAGCTAAAACTTCAGAGCAAAGGGGCGGAATTTCACTTTCGCCCCTTTTAGTGTGCTAGCAGGTTGTTATGCCCCCTGTTCAAGGTTGGTCGCTAAATTCGATCGAGGGGTTCCGGCGAATCAGCTCTTGAATGAATCGCTCCTGATCCACCGGCGAAATGACGACGCTGCCCAGGACACCGTTCCGGTAATGGATTTCGATTGCATCCCGCGAGAATAAAAGCCGATATCCCAGCCAGATATTCGGTTGACGCGTGATTCGAGTGATATCGTTATAACGGATTTTCGAACGAAACATCCCGCCTTTAACTAGCAGCAGATCTTCTCTAATCACATAGGAGATATCCAGTGCTAACCAAGCCAGTAATAGGGTGACGAGCGCATCGGGCACGATGATCCCTACAAGCTCCGTTCGTGTTAACGCTTTTGGGTCAAGCAGCAACGGCCAGAGCAGTACGAGATTAGCAACGAAGAGAAAGAATAGCCAAAGGCATACAAATAACGGATCCCGTTTCGTTTTGAATCGCATAGTCAGCCCTCCTGCAATTCACGTTTACGAGTATCGTCGAGATATTGCCGGATGTATCCGGGTGTTATGTGCGTTTTTGTATTATTTTACGATCAGGCCAAGCAGTTTGGCAAAGCCGATCGCTTGCTCCGGGGAAACAGTACAACCTGCCAAAGCATAGGCGGGGATGTCAATGCGTTCGAACGTACAGGTGCTAATATCTATCCCCTTTAGCGAGGTATCGTTAAAATCCGCCTCATTCAGATCCGAGTTCAGCAGCTCAATCTCTTTGAATTTAGCGCCGTAGAAATTCGCATTCTGCAGAGAACAGTCCTGAAATCTCACTTGCTTTAAGGAAGCTTCCACAAAATCGCATAAATTCATCACGCAACGTTCAAACAGCACGGAGCCCGCATTTATTTTGGACAAATTCAACCCCGTCAACTTGCAATCCTTGAAATGCACCCGGTGGATGATGGCTTTCTCCAGCACCGCGTTGGATAAATCGCAATTTTCCAACACGACGTCGGTCATGTCCATTCGCTCAAAAGCGGTACTAACAAAGGAACAACCCCGAAGCCTCACTTTGGATAAAATGCATTTTTCGATATTCCCGTACTCATAGGATGCACCCGCCACCGATGCTCCAACCAGCTCATGGTCCTCATCGTCCAGCACATCCGCCCAACCCGCTTCCGTTAATTCAGCCGTAAGCTGCGGAGGGCTAAATTTCGTTTTTTTACTCGTACTCATCAGGCTTCCTCCCGGTTGACGTCTTCGCGAGCTCATTTACTTCATCGATCAATCTTCGGAGTTCTTGGATGCTTTCGCGGATTCCCTTCGGGTCCGGGCCCAGCTTGGCGTAAACCCCATCCAATCGTTCCTTGTAACGTTCCGGTCGGATTGCAAACGATTGAATGTTGCGCACCGCTACAGAAAATCCACATGGTATCCGCCGATGATCAGCCAACCGCCGCCATTCACCCCGGGCCCCCATTCGCCGATCCCTGTCATCAGGTTGTTGCGGTGCTGATCATCAAGTTCCTTGGCGATTTGATTCAGTCTAGCAATATCTAAGCCGTTCTCGCCATCATAGTACAGACCGATATCAATATCTGAATCGGGACGATAAGTATTCGTCGCCCGCGACCCTCCCAGAACGATGGCTTGAAGACCTTCTGTTCCCTGCAGTTGATTCACGATACGTTCCAATATGAGCTCTATTTCCATGGTAGCCCTCCACTACTCCTTAGAACTGCCCGAGCGATATTCACTTGGCTTCCTCGCCGCTTCTAAAGCTTCGGCCAACCCCTTTACATCCAGCCCATCCACAGCGTAAGCCCGACGCACCAGCTCAGGCGGTACGAACTCATCGTATTTCCCCAGATAAGGGGATTCGGATGCAGCCAGCAATGCCTCAGGATGAGGGATGGAATTCAGTTCCGCCCGAATCGCGGCTAGCAGCTCCTCGGCACCTGCTCTTCCTGACACCACCATATAATAAGGTTCCATCGGAACGACTTGGCGCAAGCCCATCGGGTCCGTCAAATTATGCTTCAGCAGACGTTCCAAGGTTCGGAACTGCTTGCTTCCCGCCCACGGTAAAATAAACAGCGAATCGCCGCCAGCCGGAATGACAGGACTTCTCAGCAGCCCGCTCTCCCGGGCTAACCGGCGCGCCCGTTCCAAACGATTAGCCGCGCCCGGAGCAAGATACGGGTACAAGGTGTGTTCCTCCAACACCTGGCGCATCTTCTGCATGACCCGTGTATGTACATCTCCCCCAGCACCAAGCCAAAGCGTATCCACTTTGCCGCGCGAGGATTTGACGTACACCGCTTTATGCTTGCTGTCCACTTCCTCGACCTTCCACAGCTTCCCGGCGAGCGAGAAGCAATAGCCAGGCGGCGGCACAGTAGTGATACTGCCGATTTCCTCCGAGCCGTTATAGACGACATGCTCCTCGTCATCCTTAAAGACCGCGTAGAAGCGAAAGTTATTTACGATCTTCTCTCCGCCGAGTCCGATGATCAGGGTGCCTTCCTCGGTCTGCTGAATATGGTCGGTTTGCAGCAGGTACTGCAGCATTGCCTTGTACTCCTCCGGCTCAACGCCGCGAAACGCCGGCAATGTCAGCACAGCCCGGGCCAAATCCGCCGGTTCCGCTTCGCCAATGCTCTTGAGCGTGCTCATCGTCTGATGGTACAGCACGCCAACCGGCTTCTTGCGCAGCTCGACCGGTTCCACCCAGCGCTCACGCACATACAGCTCGATGACCGCGATCGCCCGCAGCAACGTCCACGGCATTCGTGCCGGCAATTGGGCGTCCTCATCTTCTTCCTCCGCGCAGAGGAACATCATCTCCGATGCCTGATCACCACGCCGGCCGGAGCGTCCCAACCGCTGCACAAAGCTGGAGCAGCTGTAGGGTGCGCCAAGCTGGATGACCCGCTCCAGCTCGCCCAGGTCGATGCCGAGTTCCAGCGTCACCGTCGCTGCGGCTACCGCCGGTCCCGGGCCGGAGCGCAGCGCGGCCTCGGTCTCCTCGCGCAGCATCGCCGAAATGCTGCCGTGATGAACATGGAACACATCGCGCTCCTCCCGCTTCGCTGCGATCCGGCGAAGCTCCAGCGTAGTCAACTCGGCGTCAGTACGGCTGTTGGTGAAGACGAGCGCTTTTTTGCGATGGGTGTTGTCGTAAATGAAGTTGTAATACTTCTGCTTGGCCAGCTCAAGATGCTCCGCTTCCCGTTCATCGCGGGCATCTGGGAAGGAGAAATGCTCCACCGACAACTTCAGTTTACGTCCGCCCGGCGGCGAGACCACCTCCACCGGCTGCGGCGTCCCCGCCCCCAGCCAACGGGCTGCAATCTCGTAATCACCAAGTGTAGCCGACAAACCGATTCGTCTCGGCTTACAAGAAGCCATCCGCTCCAATCGGGTAAGTTGGCTGATGACCTGAATCCCCCGGTCGGCCCCCATAAAGGCGTGCACCTCGTCGATCATGATATACCGCAGGTCATGGAACAACGCGGGGATTGCATTCGGGCGGTTCATCAGCAGCCCTTCCAGCGACTCGGGGGTAATTTGCAGGACACCGCTGGGGCGCTGCATCAGCTTGGTTTTCTCCGCTTGGGCGACATCCCCGTGCCAATGCCAGACCGGCACTTCCCCATCCCGTAGCAACTCCTTGATCCGCTCAAACTGGTCGTTAATCAATGCCTTTAACGGCCCAATGTATAGAATGCCAACGGATTCCGATGGCCGATGATAAAGCTCTGTCAGCGCAGGGAAAAAGGCGGCTTCCGTCTTCCCCGACGCCGTGCCGGATGCGATCAACAGATGGTGCGGCGTGTCGAACAGCACACGACAGGCTTCCACCTGGGCGTCGCGCAGCGAGTCCCATTTTTTGCGATAGATGTATTCCTGAATAAACGGCGCTAACCGAGAGAAAGGACTAGGCCCGCTCATAACTCAAACTCCGCCAAAAAGTCGTCCAGCTCGTCAGAGCCGCCTTTATCCTTGGCCCCTTGGCTCATCGACGCCGCATATTCCTGTTCCCGTTCACCCATAAGTTCCTCGAACGAAAGCTCCGGTTGCTGGTGCATCAGGTGCAGCACATCCATAAAATCGCGCACGACCTCCCGGGTTGTGAGCAACTCCTCAGCCCCCAGTCGATTTACCGCTGCCTGCATAAATACGATCAGCTGTTCATCGGTCAGTTGCATCGTGTAACCGAAATGGATCGCGTGAATCTCGCGCAGCTTCTGCAACAGGAGCAAAATTTCCTCATGCGACAGCATGTCCAACTTCAGGATTGGCGACGTATATGAACGGCGCGTCCCGCTGCTGTAACGCCCGTCGATCAATCGCGAGCGCAGAGCATCGTAGCTGAACAGCCCCCGCCGCTCGTCTTCCACGAACTGCGGCGTACCGCCCATGAAGATGCCGAGATACTGGGCCTTGCCCTGCATCGTGTCGTTGAACATCGTCAGGATCTTCTCGTAATTGCTTTGGCGGGAAATGCTGTTTGTGATTTTATACAGATTCACGCCCTCATCGATAAACAGAAGCAGCCCCCGATACCCGATGCGCACGGCAAATTCCGCCCACAGCTTCATGTAATCGTACCAGTTATCATCGTCGATAATTACACCAACGCCCAGCTCTTGGCGCGCTTCCGTTTTGGTCGGAACCTCACCGCGCAGCCAGCGTAAGGCTGCGGCTTTCCGATCATCGTCACCAAGCTTGTAGCCTGACCAGTAGGCGGCCAGCACCTTGGCGAAGTCAAACCCGTGCACAAGACTTTGCATCTCATTGGTCACCGCATAAATGCGAAGCTCCACCGCATCATGCAGTTGCGGATCACCGGGACGCAGGCCGGTGGCTTGCATTTGCTCCTGTTGGAGAGCGGCGATCCACTTCTGCAGCATCGTCTCCAGCGCGCCGCCGTCGGGCCGTGTCCGAGTGGAGAGATGCATCATCAACTCCCGGTAGGTTGCCAGCCCTTGACCTTTCGTGCCAACCAGCCGGCGCTCCGGCGACAAATCGGCGTCAGCCACCACAAAATCGCGATCCATCGCATAGTTGCGAATCATTTGGAGCAGGAAGCTCTTCCCGCTTCCGTAACGCCCTGTGATCAAGCGGAAAGCCGCCCCGCCCTCTGCGATATTGTCCATATCCTGCAGGATCGACGCTACCTCCGGTTTACGTCCGACCGCGATATGCTCCAGCCCGACACGCGGCACGACCCCGGCCGTCAAGGAATTGACGAGCGCGGTGGTCAGCCGCTTGGGGATTTGTACCTGTTTCATTCTCGTTCACCTCATCGTTCCAAACTTATCCTATATCCAATCAATGTATCGCTTATCGCTCAGCGTTGACTTGCAAGCCATTCGTTAAGCTCCGCACGGTAGTCTTCGACGACTTCGTCCCCATCGATCAAAAGATCACCAATTCTCTCCATCGCCAGCTCATTGATCTCATCGATCAGCAACTCAGGCATGGAGCCAGCTTGCTCGGCAATCGCTTGGCGCTCCGCAGCATTATAGCCCTGGAGCAGGGCGGCCAGCATCAGCGCCTGCGGAGGGGTCAAGCCGGCGAACAGTTCCTGCCATTCCTCCGGCAGGTTCGCATTCGCCTCGCTTTGGACCTGCTCAGCATCACTTCGTTCCTCAGTCACGGACTGAGAAGCTTGTTTATCCGGTTGCGGGGACTGCGAAGCAATAACCGTCTCCTCTTTACGCCCCCCGATCAAGTCTTCGCGATCGGATCGCGCCGCCGTGGAATCTTCCGATACCTGCTCATATCCCCGTTCAAAATCAAGAGCAGGCTGCAACGGTTCAACTTCAACGAGCTTGCGTCCCAAAGAAGTTACAGCTCGCTCCAGCGGCATTCCCGGTGCTTCCGGCGTAAAGGCCAGCGTCTGCTCCTCGCTGAGCAACATGTCCCGCACTTCATCGGATTCCTGCTGAAGCTTGCGCAATTTGGCGGTGTTAATTTTCACCTTGGGTGCCCGGGCTTTCGCTTCTTCTGCCTTCCGTCGTTCAAATTCCTTGTGCAAATAACGGCGGACCAGCTGCTCGATCTCCGGCCCTACATCGATCCCCCTCAGCTTCCCCTTAACCCCGGTAAACTCCCGCAATAAGTTCTCCGTCAAGCGAACGAGCTGGGTCAGAAATGCGCGTAACGGCGGATGCCCGCTGTAGGGCAAGACAATAACCGTCTTCGTGCGCCCATACATTTCATGATCATATACCGCGCTGCGGAATAGATAGCGGGCGATTTGAGTTTCCGTCGGCTTATACAGCTCCAGAATACGAATGCCTTTGCTTCTAGAGAGATAGCCGTCGACCAGCGAGATGACTTTCGGCACGTAATTCTGCATATCCTTACGCCCTTGCTCCTGGTAAAAACGGCTCTTCTCCACATCATAATCAATCAGCTTAAGCAACAGCTCCCAGCTCAAGTCCAGCGGTTCAGCGGTGAATCTTCTGCGCCATTCCAGCTCCTTCAGCTCCATGGACAAATTGCGGGGCAGCTTTGTCATCGGTTCCGTGGGACGTTCCTCCAGTTGGAACACCAAGGTCAAATCAAATAACCACTCCCGTACGTAAAGATCCAGTTTAGGATAACGCTGCCGGTAACCCTGCCAGACTTGTTCCATTAAGGTATATCCTTCGGCCGGCTCCGACCAGCCGATTCCATGGATCAGCTCGTACAAATAAACGAAGATGTAGGACAGATCAGTATCCGGATAACGTCCGGAACGGACCTCCCCTCGCCAGAACAAATACCATTTCAGCTGCCTTGGCTGCATCTCATCATAGGTCGGCCAATACGTTTGAAAAGGAACAAACTCCGCTGCCCCCTCTACGGCTTCCGCCAATTCCTTCGCCTTCTGGACAAACCGTTGCTCCCGGGAGATATAACGAAAATCCTGCTGCCAATCCGTATTACGCTCCCATAGATCCGGCTCGACAACCCGGCTCACCGGCTCCTTCCGGCCTTCCTCCGGCTTGCTTCCGTCCACCACTTCCAATTCGGCGAAAATTAACCGGTGTTCCGAGCTCGTCTGTTGTTCCCGATTATGATGTAAATGTCGGTTGAAAAAGCTGTGTTTCTCATCCGTACCTTCATTCATCGTTCCTAAACCTCCGTCACGACCATTATACCATCCGACCGAAAATTTGTTCGCCTTTTGAATACTATTTTGCCCTCCCTTATAATGAAAAGCAACTGCAAGTTGCCGGGGAGGGCGAAGGTTTAATGAATAAATGGCTGAAAGCTTGTGTTTTTCTAATTGGAGCGGCCGTTTTAACCCGACTGATTCCGTTCTCGGATTGGTTCCGCATGCTGGACACGATGGTGCATGAGCTGGGCCATGCCCTTGTTACTTTACTTGCGTCCGGGCAAGTGCTTCGCATCGAACTGCACCCGGATCACAGCGGCGTCACCTATTCGGTACTCGCTTCGGGATGGAGCCAATTCGCCGTAGCTTTGGCTGGATATACCTCGGCTTCCCTGTTTGCGGTTGCCATGTTCTTCGGCTATTCCCGTCAACAACAAGCCGCCGGCCTTGTCTTGATCAGTATGCTGGCCTTGATCTCGCTGCTGCTGTTTGTACGCTCAGGCTACGGCCGGGGATGGTTGATTTTGTTTGTGCTGGTGAACGCTGCATTTTTCCTGTGGGGAGGACGCATTCGCAACTTCTATTACCTGCTGCTGTCGTTCCTATGCTTGGAAGAGTCGGTGCTGGGGCCGGTCACGCTGCTGCTAAATTCCATTGTATCGCCCAGCCAGGCGGGAGATGCGACCAATCTGGCCCAGCTGACAGGGGTTGCTCCTCTCGTGTGGTCGCTCATCTTTGTAATGATTTCATTGTTATGCGCCTTGTCCGCGCTGCAGCTGTATTGGAATGACCGCAAACGAAACCGGGAGAAGCGTAGAATGAGTCGAGGTAGCTCAGTGAGCCCGTAAAACATACCCTTATTGATCCTTAATCACCGTACATCTCATGACATAAACCGCCTGATTGTCACGAATTAATGCATCGACATCATCGCTGGACTCCATATGGTCTTTCCCTTTGTTTCTTGCAATTACGCCCAAAACGGCCGTTTCATTTGGGTTCGCAGTAATGGACGTCATGGGATGGGTCATCGCACTATCATAATCTTGCTTGGCGAGTTCCGTTTTCGAGCTAACCACGTTGCCATTTTGCCGGAAAGCAAGCGTCCAGACCTCGTCCCCATTCCCCATTGCAAGCGTCGTTAAATATAATCTGAAGGAATTGTCATGAACCTGATCTATAGAAGATTCCATCCCAAACAAGGAGCCCACTTTTTCCCCATTTTCATAATCATCGATCCAAATATGAACCCGATCGGCTTGAACCTTGCCTAAGTTCACATCAAAGACCAAGGCACGATCTGATCCTGCTGCTTTCAGAATGGCATATTCTTCGTTGTCCATCGGCAAGTTTTCAATCGTGATGCCCTTGATTTCCTGATCTGGCAGGTGGTTCTCTAGGTCAAGCACCTCTGAACGACTCCCTTCACAACCCGTGAGGACCAAAGAAGCAACTAGAACACAAGCCAGGATAAGATATATGTATTTTCTCATCCTACACCTCACAAACTACTGATATTAAATCGATTGCCGTCTGGATCGTAGAAATGAAAGCCGATAAGTCCCTGGGTCAGATAGCCCCCGATTCCAGAGGTTTCGATCCCGCGTTGTTTTAAATATTGGTAATATTTGAACAAGTCCTGGCGCTCCTGAATCCAACATACCGGCTGAACCTGCCCGTCCACTTTGCCGACGAAAGCCTTACCGCTTTTTTGCTCAAGTACCCAAAGCGACTTGGCTTCGGAATGATTCAGCTTCATCTCCATCACCGCGTAGCCGCCCTTCGGATCATGCTGGGTGCATTTCATGCCCAGATACTGGCCGTACCATTGAATAGACTCGTTTAACCGGCTAACGCCTACCCGAATCCAAGAGGGCGCTAAGTCGGCAGAAGGCAACGTCAAATCTTCCTGCAACGTTAACCGGATGCCTTCGGCGGTAGCCCATACATCGAAATACCGGGACTCAGGTCCGGCATATACCGAAGATACTCGTACGCCATCGGTGACAAATGCTCGCCGCAGACGATCCAACTCCCGGGTTCGAAAGCACACCCGAAGGTCGGCATCCACCGTCCCTCGTTCTGCATAGTGATGGGGGAGCCGGGTATCCGTAAGATAAGTTACCAACCAGGTTCCAAGAGGAAGCTGCGTCATTTTACCCTGGGAACAACGTGGATCTACCTTCCAGTTTTCTTGCCGAAGCATCTTCCAACCCAAGTACTTCTCGAACCACTTCACCACTTGATCATGATTATCCCACAGCACATCAATATATTGACCGTCAAAATAAAGCTCGGGGATTTCCTTGCCCGCTGCCATAGGGTGCCTCCTTCATCCATTCATACAGAACTTTTCAATCCTATTATCGCCGAACCTGTCCGCAGGATAAAGGTAAAATTTAGCTTTTGCGCCGCTTCCTTCTGAATCTTTCGTTCATATAATGCGACTGGGACTCACAAACAAGTTTAAAGAATGGCGATTTTGCGGTAAGATGGTATTCGATGTTTCTATGAACTAGGGATTGGAAAGGAACGGTGCAGATGGATCCGCAGCATATCATCGAACAAGCCGAGCACTTTGTGCAAAACGTGCACAGCGGTGACGGGAGCGGCCACGACTGGTGGCATATCCATCGGGTGCGGAAGTTGGCCTTGGCTATCGCCCGTAAGGAGCAGGCAGATTTGTTCGTATGTGAGCTGGCAGCCCTGATGCACGACGTCGCCGACGAGAAGCTGAATCCGTCCAAGGAAGCCGGCTTGCATCGGGTTCGCAGCTGGTTGGAAGCACATATCGAGGATTCATCCGTCATCAACGAAGTCATGGAGATTATATCGACCATGTCATATAATGGCGGCAATAATCCCCCTATGGCAACGCTCAATGGACAAATCGTTCAAGATGCTGACCGACTGGATGCCATCGGCGCGATCGGCATTGCCAGAACATTTGCCTATGGAGGTTCCAGAGGCAGATCGATGCATGAACCGGGGCGGGATTTCTCCGATTTGGATTATCGCAGCCGCGAAAAAACGACGATTTATCATTTCTACGAAAAGCTATTAAAGTTAAAAGATTTGATGAATACCCGGTATGCCCGGAAGCTGGCTGAATCACGGCATGAATTTATGCTGCATTTCTTAGAGCAGTTTTACCGCGAATGGGATGCCGCTGACGAACATCAGGATGAACAAACCACAACAAATTCAGGTGATATGAGTGAGAATCGCATTTTTTGATTCAGGGATTGGCGGCTTGACCGTGTTAACGGAGGCGATGAGGAAGCTGCCGAACGAAGACTTTCTATATTTTGCCGATACGCTTCACGTGCCTTACGGGACGAAGACGCTGCCCGAAGTGAGACGGTACGTCGAGGAATCGGTAAGTCGTATCATGCAGGGCGACATTAAAGCCTTGGTCGTGGCTTGCAATACGGCAACAAGCGCAGCGATTGAGGAACTTCGCCGCACCTACGACATTCCGATTGTTGGCATGGAGCCAGCCGTCAAGCCGGCTGTAAAACGCAGCCAAGCCGCTGGCAAGCGGGTTTTGGTTTTTGCAACCTCGTTGACGTTAAGCCTCTCGAAATACACTGACCTGGTGGCCCGGGTGGACGACCACAAAGTGGTGGATTCGATGCCGCTGCCTGAGTTGGTGCAATACTGCGAACAACTGCAGTTTGATCGGGACGAAATCGAGCGTTACTTCAGCCGCAAGCTTGCGGGCATCGATTTGTCGCAATACAGTACAATTGTGCTGGGATGTACGCATTTTCCTTATTACAAAAGCATCCTGCAGCAAATCCTGCCTCCCCATATTGAGTTGATTGACGGCAGCCATGGTACCGTTGAACGGCTGTGTTCGCTGATTGGCTGTTCGGCCCAACCCGATCAAGAATTCAAGGGGCATATCGAGTTCAAATGCTCCGACGAAAACCCGGCTTATCTGGACAAAATGGCCCGAGCGCTGGATTACCTGCAAACGCAATATTCTGTTCAATAATGCAGGGCAACGTATAAAAAGCCTTGTCCCGGCGATGAAATCGCTTAGGACAGGGCTTTTTTGAGCTGCGCGGACACAGGTTCCATCATTCCATCTCCTCATTGAGCAGAACCATATGGATATGATCTTCCCACCTCCCGTTAATTTGCAGGTATTTTCTTGAGATGCCCTCATTTTGAAAGCCTAACTTCTGAACCACGCGAAGTGAAGCTTGATTCCTCGGCATGATGTTGGCCTCAATCCGATGCAAGCGCAGTTCATGAAACGCGTGGTTGACCACTGCCTCCACTGCTTCTGTCATCAGTCCCTTTCCTTGCTCCTGCTCATCGATTCGATACCCCATATAACAAGACTGGAACGCCCCTCTGACAATATTGCTTAGTGCCACCGAGCCGATGATCCGGCCATCTCTGAACAGCCAAAATTTTCGGAGCAGGCCTCGCTCCATCGTTTCGGCCTCATCCCGCAGGATGTCCTGTTGAGCGGAGTACGTGTAGAAGTCTTCCGTTCTTATAGGTTCCCATTCCTTGAGGAAGTCTTTATTCCGCATAACAAAGGCCAAGACCTGATCCGTATAAGTGTCATCGATGATTTTAAGCGTCAATCGTTTGGTCGTGATTTCATTTTTCATAGATAGCCCTCTCTTTTTCCATAATGCCTTGATTTATAATTCCGATATCTTGGTACTGATGATTTGGTGATCTCCGATTTGCGCTGTCAGTTTAAACCGGGTTCCCTGCTCTTCGGGAAGAAAAAGGTACCAGATTCGAATGCCTGAATCCGCCGTATCCTGAATCGTAGCAGTCAAATCTTCGTTAGTCGTGTAGCTATAGACTTGAATCGTATCGATTTGCGGGTTTTGGATCACGCCAAAGAGAAACGGAAATGGGGAATCTGCATCTGTGCCCTTTGTGGATGAAAAATATTGCTCCGTCCAGAATCTGTCCGGCTCATTTTCAGAGATGCGAGGCACGGTATGCCCTCCGCCCCATCCCCATTTCCAGCCCAGCAACGGCGTTTTTTGAACGTATTCGGCACTGATTGTCTGCACGTTTTGTAGATGACGAAGCAGAAACAACACCCTCCCTCGATCTGTCTCAACCTCGTGTAAGAGTTGTCCATCGTTCATAAATCGAACTTTCTCGACTGCCTCAATGGGTGTAGACGAATAGGAGTTGCTTATGTAGAAGTAGCCAAGCCCAAGTGCAGTTAGGACCAACGCAAAAATAGCAAGTTTTCTCATAGATCCTCCCGGGTGAGATCGTTGGAAATGAATGCTTCCATCATTATACATTCTTATCCCGGCAGACCACTAGCCTTTTGAATCTATTACTATAAAACCCACCTTCATGCGAAGGTGGGTTGTCTTATGCTAAATATGATTAGGATGATGGCAAATCCAACCAAACCCCGGGTGTTTCAGCTGCCTTCAATCCGTACTCGATGATGGTAATCACGGCTACAGTTTCGGCCGGGTCAACTGCGGGCTGACCGGTTTCAAAGAATGTCACCAGGTTCCGGATAAACGGCTCAAAGAAATTGGAGGCCGCCGTGGGTTGCTTAAAGGTTCCGTTCCCGTATTTGATGCCAAGGGTAAACGGGCAATTGTCCCCCAGATGGTGGATTGATGCTTGCCGCCCTTCCCCAAAGTCGATGAGCAGTGCAGGGGAATCCGTCGTCCCGGTGAACATGATGCGCTTGGGAGCGGGCCCCATCAGACGGATGATCGGCTCGATTTGATGAATTGAATAGTTATCGAAAGCGCCAGGCCCCCAGCTGCAAATCGTTTGAATCCCTTCCGGGTCAATCTCCGCATATTCGCTGGCAAAACGGAGCGCCGACGTCGAATACATCGGCGTTCCGTGCTGCGCGGCCAGGTTGAAGAGGCGCACCGCTGTCTCCCGGTCTGGAGCAAACGTCTTATCGATGTAGGTCGGCTTGCCCGACTTGAGTGGAAGCTGCGACAACTCCTCATGATACTCTGGGTTGTCAGGCGATAACACGATCAAGGTATCGCTCCGCTCCACAACGTCTTGAATGGACGGCAACAACTCGATACCGTGCGCTTGACACCATGCTTCGTTTGTAATTCCGTTCTCCTTGTCTTTTTTGCCATAAGCATACGTAACCTTCATGGCACCATCAGAAGCCTGCTCAATCCACCCGGGATATTTGTTGGCATGGAACTGGTCGAGATGCAGGTCGATAAACCCGATTTTTTTCATGAGAGCGCGATTTCCTCCCCTTTGTCGGACGAATCATAAATCGCCTGAATAATGCGAGAGGACAGGATGACGGTGTCAATATGGGAGGGCTGCTTCTCCCCCGTTTGGATGCACTCCAGGAATCCATCGATTTCCTGCTGATACATATTCCCGGAGGTGAACTTTGGCGTTGTTTCGATCAGAGCGCCGTCTTTGGCTGTATAGAAGGTAAAATCCCTGCCGTAGTTCAACCGTATGCCGCCCTTGTCGCCCAGGAAGTCGATAAACATCTCCTCAACTCCGATGTTCTGCGCCCAAGCTCCGTTCAAGGAAATCGTCGGGCCTTCGGTACGGATCAATGCGGTCACGAAGTCATCGACATCATACGTACCGTGATAATCCGGCGGTCCTGCCCACATTTTGAGATACGTATAGTTCTCCATGTCTTTCCCCAGTTTGGAATAGGCTTGACCGGTAACGGTTCTAGGCTTCGGATCGCCCGCACAGTACATGACGATGTCGATAAAATGAACACCCCAGTCGATCAGCGCCCCGCCACCGGCGATCGCTTTCGTCGTAAAAGCGCCGCCTAAACCCGGAATCGATCGGTGGGCGCGGAAGCTGGCGTACACATGATACAACTCGCCAAGCTCGCCGTTTTGGATCATGTTTTTGATGCGATTGACACTTTCGTTGTACCGATTCACGACCCC
Organism: Paenibacillus sp. J14; assembly: GCF_000518465.1. Lineage (NCBI taxonomy): Bacteria > Bacillati > Bacillota > Bacilli > Caryophanales > Paenibacillaceae > Paenibacillus > Paenibacillus sp. J14. The sequence goes on from NZ_JADQ01000007.1 coordinate 119,455, forward strand.
GATATTCAACACTTTGCCCGTCTCATGCTGGACCTTCTGCATTTCTAAGGCTTCTTCGTAAGTCCGGGCTGCCGGCTTCTCGCAAAGCACATGCTTCCCCGCACGAAGGCAATCAATGGCAATCGTCGCGTGCGAAGCATTAGGCGTACAGATGGATACAGCATCCACCTCCGGATCTTCAACGATCTGCCGGTAATCTGTGATCGCCTGTCCGCATTCGTATTTGGTGACAGCCGCCTCGGCGCGTTCCTTCAGGATGTCACAGAAATACTTGATTTCTACATGCTTGTGGTTCAGGTAAGACGGGATGTGGGCGTGGTTTGCAATCGTGCCGCAGCCAATCACGGCAATGGTGATCTTGTTCATCAGCTTCCCTCCTGCTAACTAGAAATCGTCGGATCAAGATAAGTCTATGATGATTCCTAGCATACCAGATCAGTCGCAAATTGGAATAAGTCAGAAGGCAAAACTACATCAAATTACCATAAAAGGTCACCCGCTTCCCGTACCGTTCTCTGGCCTAACCATCTACAATGAATGCAATCATGGGCAACCTGACGTCAGACGATGAATCTCAGGACAAAAGGAGAATGGAAGCGATGAAACGCGAAATGAAGGCGGATATCGTCATCCTTGGGGGTGGTACCGGAGGAACCGCCGCAGCTCTAGCCGCGGCAGCTTCAGGCAAAACCGTCATCATGACGGAGGAGACGCTTTGGATTGGCGGGCAACTGACCAGTCAGGCCGTTCCGCCGGATGAGCACCCCTGGATTGAGCATTTTGGCTGTACAAGAACTTACCGAAGATTCCGCAATGGCATACGCCAGTACTATCGAGATCATTATCCGTTAACACCGGCGGCGCGTAACCTACCCGAACTCAATCCCGGCGGCGGCATCGTCAGCCGGATTAGTCATGATCCCCGCGTTGGACTGGCTGTGCTTGAGCAGATGCTAGCCCCTTACCTGCACAGCGGAAGGCTGACGATTCTTCACCGTTATCGCCTCCAGCAAGCCGAAACTGAAGGAGATGCCGTCCGCAGTGTGACGGTACGTCATCTCGACACCGGGGATGAACTGGTGCTTGAGGCGCCGTTTTTTCTCGATGCCACCGAACTTGGAGACTTGCTTCCACTTGCAGGAATTGAGTATGTAACCGGGGCCGAATCGAAAGCACAGACCGGCGAGCCTCATGCAATCGATGGAGATCCGGCGCCGCAGGACATCCAGAGCTTCACGTATTGCTTTGCCGTAGACTATGCCGACGGGGAAGAACATCTCATCGACAAGCCTGAGATGTACGAGTTCTGGAGACAATATCAAGCCGACTTCTGGCCGGATCGGCTATTGAGCTTAACCGGCGTGAGGCCAGCTACGAACGAGCCGGTGGAGTATGAGATATTTCCGGGTTACGGAGGCAAGTTCCCGCTGTTTCAATACCGGCAAATCCTGGAGCCGTCCCATTTCGACAGCAGCTTCGGCTTCCGTCCGATCTCCCTGATCAACTGGCCGCAGAACGATTATTGGCTTGGCTCCATTATCGACGTACCAGAGGAAGAAGCCGCACGTCATCTCCATCAGGCTAAGCAGCTCAGCCTGTCGCTGTTGTATTGGCTGCAGACCGAAGCTCCCAGACCGGATGGCGGTCAAGGTTACCCCGGATTGCGCCTGCGCCGCGACGTGGTTGGAACGGAAGACGGGCTGGCGATGGCCCCCTATATCCGAGAGTCGAGACGAATTCAAGCGGAGTTTACGGTGCTGGAGCAGCATGTCGCCACGGCATCCCGACCAGATGGTGCAGCCGAGCAGTTCCCGGATTCCGTAGGAATCGGATGTTACCGCATCGATCTGCATCCGAGCACAGGCAACCGACCGTACATTGATATCTCTTCCTTGCCCTTTCAAATTCCGCTGGGCAGCTTAATCCCGAAACGGGTCAAAAACGTACTGGCCGCCGGCAAAAATATCGGGGTTACCCATATCACCAACGGCTGTTACCGGCTCCATCCCGTGGAATGGAACATCGGCGAAGCCGCGGGAATGTGCGCCAGCTTCTGCTTGGACCGCAACCTCTTCCCAACAGACGTACGCAATCATGATGAAACCTTATCCGACTTTCAACAGCGCCTTCTTAGCCAAGGGGTTGAATTGCAGTGGCCCAAGCTGCGCCCTGTCTAATATTTTTCTAGAAAAAAAGAATGCCAGCCTGCGGATGAAGCCTTCCGCAGACTGGCATTTTTTCATTTTCATTATGAATTGATCAGTCCCGCCATCCGCAACATTCGAGCAAGCACCGTTGCTGCTTCCGCACGGGTAGACGAGGCTTCAGGAGCAAAGCTGCCATTCCCGCGCCCTTTCATTAAGCCGGATTCTACGGCGATCGCTGCCGCTTCTTCAGCCCAAGCCCCAATTTGGCTGCGATCCTCAAATCCAGCCAGTATGGCGCTCGGATTTCCAGCAGGAGTCTCGGCTCCTGCTAGCTTCAACCCACGAACCAGCAGCACACTCATCTGTTGACGTGTAATTTGCTCATTCGGACGGAACTCCCCGTCGGCAAAGCCTTCAATTAGTCCGTTCTCCACCGCCGTAGCAACCGCACTCGCATACCACGCACCCGAGTTCACATCGGTGAAGGATCTGTTCGGATTCGCCTGCGGTCCAGTCAAACCGAGAGCACGGACGAGCATGGCCGTAAACTCTGCTCTCGTAACGGGTGCATTGGGGCTGAACTCCTTATCCGAGGTGCCTTGAATGATCGTTTTGGAGGCCAACATCGTAACCTCATTAGCCGCCCAGTGTCCGTTCAGATCCGTGAAGGTCTTCCGGTGTACCACCGCCGCGTAAATGCCGCTGGCCTTCAATCGGAATGTGATCTGGGCCTTCCCGCCTTCCTCCCTGATCAGCGCAGGCACAAACGTATAGTTGCCCGCAGAAGGCTGCAGAAGCAGAACGGTGACCGTATCGGCAGAAACGGCCCCTGCCAGCGGTACAGTCGTAAACTTAACTTCGGCTCCCTTAAAGACTGACAGTGTAGTTAAGGTGTCGCCCTGCTCCCAGAAGAAGGACACCTCCAATAACGAACCAAACGGTTCAGCCTGATCCGGCAACAAGCGGTGCAGCTCTTCCTCCTGCGCTTCGGCAGGGATTCCAAGGCGAATCTGCAAGCTGTCTGCAGACCCCCGCTGTTGCAGAGCTTCACCTAAAGCCTGAACCGGCAGCTCTAACTTGCCTAATGGTGACTCCAGCCAGATAACGCCATTAGGCAACTCCTTCACCGCAGCCTCCAATCCCTCGGTTGGCAAGTGCAAGGTGAGGACGTCGGCGGTATCCGTGAAGCGGTATTGCAGCTGCTGCGATTGGACTGGTTTCGCATGAAGGCTCTTAATCTCCTCCAGCATCCTCGACAAATCGGCTTTCGCGTCAACGAGTTGCTGGCCATTCTCCGCCGTAGACTTCACCACGTTCAGCCGCTCCGGCTTCATCGGCGGGGTTGGCGTCGTCCCGCTGCTGCCGCCCGACGATCCCGGCTGCTCAGGATTTGAGCCGCTATCCCCGGTAGATGTGCGAATGATTTGCACGGTCTGGCTGTTCGTTTTGAGATCATCCACAAAGACATCGACTTGGACAAAATTGATACCTGTCGATAACGGAACGTTTGCCGTAAACACTCCGGTCGAGGAAACGGACGCGGACTCCCCGTTTACTTTTACGGAGGGCGTCCCCGGACCAAGCACTTCAACCGTCCCTTCCAGCGAATAATGGCTGTTTCTTGTCTCGCGCAACTCATCGTCTATCAAGCCGCTTAATACTGCGGAACGAACCTGATCCCCCACCTCATAAGCGTTGGCCACAAGCTGCCGATTGGTTCGAACTCCCGACGGATCAATGGTCGAGATAACGAAGCCGCCCGGCGGAATGACGCTGTTATTCTCCTCCGGCGCTCCCCAGCTCCAGTTGATCGCCTGATTGCGGTTGGCTACGCGGGTGACAACGCCCGTGTCATCCACCACCACTTCAACGCCAAAATGATTTGTTCCCGTCGTTGTTCCAAATGCGTCCGTCAGCACATTAATGTTGCCTTCCACTCGGTTCACGTTGTAATAATGGCCTTCCAGGAACGTATCCGGACTGTCAGGCAAGCTCATGCCCAGCTGGTAATCCTTCACCCATTCGCGGTCTTCCAGCGAGGCCTTGGCGATCGCCCAGTTAATTTGGGAAGCGTCGAACAGCATGAGTCCGTTGGTCGTTCTCAAGCCCGCCTGGAATACCTCCCGCTGAACCGCTGGAAGCTGTACATTATTGAGGGCAATCCCCGCATACAGCGGAATCTCGCCATTCGTCACAATGTTCCCCAGCGTAATGTACTTCTGAATCTCCTGACTGGTCGTCTGATAAGCGCCAATCATCAGAAAATCCAGATGTTCGATATACCCGGTATCGTAATACTCCGGTGTATAAATCGACTCCACCGGCAAGCCCAGGGAAGGATGGATGCGGAAATTTTTGCTCGCCCAGTTCACCCCGTTGAGATAATACGTCTCATACCAGGAACCGACGTAAGAAGACACTTTGATCGTTCTTCCCGACTCAGCCTCGTAGGAATCCACCAGCGACTTCACTTCGCCAAAAAAGCTCTGGATCACCCCTGACCGGAACTCCCACCAATCCTGAATGAGCGGGCCATCCACTCGGACGTTATTTTCATAGTAAAAAATGTCATTCGGCCAATCGTTCAGCTGCTTGCCGCGCTGGAGCAAGAATTGCTCGAACTTGACTCTCGTTTCCTCGCTGAAATCTGCACCTTCATTATCGTAACGTCCACGGTCGTGCACGACTCCGTCTACGTCATAATTTTTGAGAATCTCCTCAAACGTCTTCAGCTCGAACTCACGCACCTCATCGTTTGCCGGATTCACGAAGGCGACTAAGCCCTGCTTCGCGCTTTCCCGCAGCCGTTTGATTTCACCGTTGTTCTCCGCATAATGCACGCGCTCTTCCCAATCCAGGTGATCATTCAGCACGGCGTATTCGTTATAAGCGATGGACCCTTCGGCGAATACGTTAACTACCGCATGGATCTCCAACCCCAGGTCATGACCCTGATCGATGAACTCCTGCAGCAGGTCCAGATCGGGGTTGGCTCCAGCTCTCCCGGGTGATTGAAGTTCGCTGACGTAAGGCCGTCCGGTCAAATCATTTTTCTTATACGAGACATAGCCTTCCACGCCCTTTACATCCAAGGCAATGGAGGTGACTCCGGTGTCCTTAGCCTTTTGAAGAAAAGCGCGCACCTGCTCGCTGGTTTGAAACTTTTTCGCGTTGGAGGCTTGATCCACCCATAGAATCACTTCTTTATCAGCAGATAAATCGTCCCGGGCAAATACCGCCAAGTCCCGGCGATCCTGCTCGATCTCATTTTTCAACACCGTGATTTCAATGTAGTTAGTGCCTTTCGTTAAAGGGTAAGCATAGCTAAAAGATCCATCCGCCTCAAAAGGAACGGAAGTCCCATTCACCAGCAGTTGGATGGACGCCGGATCATCGATATTCTCGATCATTCCCGACAGGACCGTATGGTCGGCCGTTACCGTGTACATCCGCTGATTCTCCACCTTAAGTCGGGCGATCGGACCATTCCCGCTCATCAGATCCCGGACAGATACGACTTCCCCATTCTTGCGAAGCTTTATGATGTCTCCCACTTTGAAATTCTCTGCGAGGAATCGCTTGATATAATTGCCCGCGTAACTGTCGTCCTGCGCCATCAGCACATAACCTTCCTCCGGAATATCAAGGAGAGTGGGCCCGGTCCAGACGGGAGGTTGGCCATTAATAGAAGGGTTAATCACCTGCAAGACCTGGTTGTTGGCATCAACCTGCACGGCAACGTTGTACTGTGGAATTTCGATCGATTCACCATAGTCTCTCGTAAACAACGCAACGATATTGGACACGCCAGTCACATCTCGATCCACGTAATCGATCTTGATCCGCGGTCCATCAACGTCGATCGTGATGTCCTTTGGTGCAGCTTCAACTTCGATATAGTCCTGATTGTCCGACGGTTCATACATGATCGTTAACGTCTCCCTTTCCAATTCCTCCCCGGCCTGAAATAAGATGACCGTTACTGCGTTCGCTCCTGTAATTAAATACACATGTTCACGAAAAACCCCATCCGCCGATAAATCAGCCGGATCGCCATTTATCGTAACTGCAAGCTCCAGCTGCTCATCATAATTGGCCACAAACCCGGCAACTTCGATGACCGGAATGTCCACAGTCGTCTGGTCTTCCGTTAACAGCATGAGCTCAGGAAGCACAGGCTCCGGATCGGGATCAGGATCAGGTTCTGGCTCTGGATCGGCGGCTGGGGGAGGCTCTGGAGCAGGCTCCGGGTCCGGATCAGGCGTTGCCGGTATAAAATCTGCCGCTGTCACTTCTTCCCCTGCACGCATCAGCTTCACCGAGTCCCCAACATGAACCTGCTGAAAAAGCGCCGGTCGATAAGCCGACTCGTCCCAAGCGCTCTGCCCTCCCGCCAACACAAGGTATCCTCCTTCTGGAATCGGGAGCATGCGCTCCGCATCCCAAGTTGTGGGAGGATCGTCCACGGGACCAACCACTTCCTGCACGACCCCTTCGGCATCAACGATGAGCGCCACTTGCCCTTCCGCAATCCACACCTCCGTCACAGGCCCATATGTGGCATCGGTTACGGTCGCCCCGCTGGTGAACAAGGCAAGATAATCCGCCTTTCCCTCGAATGAGACAGCCGCAGCGTTAACGTCCGTGAATTCAAGCGCAATGCTCCCTTCGTCTTTCACAAACTGAACCGGTTCGCTTGAAGTCTCTTCCGCCTTCGGAAGTTCCTCCGGATCTGCGGCCGAGGAGGCGATGGGCATCCCCGGCCAAAACAACGCCGCCAGTATGGTGAGACAAATCACTCCGGCCATTCGCCTCTGCAACATACGTTTCATCCAGATGCCTCCTTTTGATGTGAGGATGGCTTATTTCGTAGACTGAAACCATTCGTTCGCCGCAGCTACCATGTCAGCTCCGCCTTCTGCTCTCCATTGCGCCAAGAATTGATCGTATTGTTCAATCGGCTTCGCCCCGGAAATAAACTGTAGCACATTGTCATCCAGCATCGTTGTCAGCTTCAGTAGATTTTTGGACACAGCTTCAATGGGCGGCGCCGTAGACATCGGATCAACAACAACCAGACCTTCTGCATTTTTCTGGAACGCTTCAAAATGCGCCTGAAGCACCGGATCCTTCCGCACGCGGGCTTGCCAATAGATCGGATATTTCTCTTCGTCCACGCCAGTCAGGAAGTTGCTCGCATTGTTTAACTGTTCATTAAAGATCGGGAGAATTGGATAATATTTGTCGTCCTTCACTTCATAGTGAACCCCTTCTTGACCCAGCGCGATGCCTTTGAATGTCTCCGGCTCCAGCTTCGCATTCAGGAATTCCATGGCCGCTTCTTTATTTTTGGAGGATTTCAAAATGCCGATGTACCAGGTCACATTTGCTTTTGCGCCAACGACGGCTTTTCCGTCCGGTCCTTTCAGATAAGGAATGATCGACGTCTTGGCCTCAGGGAAGTTCTTCTGCAACGCCGCGATCGCAGATCCCGCATTCCACCAGGCCAGCTTATACATCGCTGCTTTGCCGCCAGAAAACTTCTCAATCGATTCTTGAGCGGTATTGAGCGGCGTTTCGGTGTCCAGTAATCCTTCTTTATACAGCTTGTTCATGAAGGTAATGTATTCTTTCATCTCCGGCTGCTCCGCCCGGTGAACCAGCTTGCCGTCGACTTCCTTCCAATCGGTAAGCACGCCAAAAGTAGCCGCAATGTCGCCGTAGATGGAGTCCTTGCTCAGCGTCAGCGGGATGACATTTTTCTTCTCCTTGATCGTCTTAAGTACCGTATAGAGTTCATCGCGGTTCGTTGGGATGGACAAGCCCAGCTCATCCAGCCAATCCTGGCGAACGACCAGCTCTTCACCGATGCTCACACCCGCTCCCGTTTCGGGAATCCCGTAGATCTTGCCGTCGATCGTAGCACTGGCGAAGGACTCCGGCTTGATCGACTGCTTAATATAGTTGCCATGGGCCTCCAGCAGTTCATCCATCGGTTCGAGTGCCCCCGCCGAAGCCAGATTGTAGAATTGGGCGGCATTCAGCTTGGCGATGTCGTAATTTTCTTTGCTGGATACCATCAAGTTCAGCTTCTCATCAGCGTTCTCCGCCGGCAGCAATTCATATTCCACATGAAACCCGGTGCGTTCTTCGATGTATTTTGCGACGTATTCGGTCTTCGGATCAAACAGCCCGTATTGCATGATCATCCGCAAATCTGGTTTGTCCGTGCCTCCCCCGCTGTTACTGCCTTCTGTTGTTGATGTGTTGGTGTTTCCTCCCGATGGTTCAGTCGCAGCAGGCTCTGACGTTTCGCCTCCTCCGCCGCCGCAACCGGACAACACTAGGGCAAAGCCAAGGATGGCGGTAAGTACCGCTGACGTTTTTTTCATCTTTAAATTCATATATACCCTCCTTCAAATCGGTTGTTTTTGGGTTTCTACTGGGGTTCTACTGCAAGCGGAGCTCATCACCTCCCTTCAGGTGTTAGCCTTAATCGAGCCATGTTGCTTCAACCTTTCACTGAACCCACCAGCACGCCTTTTACGAAGTATTTTTGCAAGAAAGGATATACGAGCAGAATCGGAATGGTCGCCAGCAAGATGGAGGAAGCTTGGATCGACTGCGGGGTGGTGTTAATCGCTGCATCGATGTTATCCTTCAGGAAATCCCCGCTGGAGGAAACGAGCAGCTCCTTCAAATACAGCTGCATCGGCTTAATGGCCGGGTCACTGATGTAAATCATGGCCGTGAAATAGTCGTTCCAGAACGCTACGGCAAAAAACAAACCAATCGTCGCCAGCACCGGCAGCGACAAGGGGAGCATGACCGACATGAGGATTCGGATATTCCCCGCCCCGTCCAGTTTAGCCGATTCTTCCAATTCTTCCGGGAGGCCTTCAAAGTAGTTTTTTATGATCAGCATGTTGTAGACGTTTACCATCGCCGGGAGGAACAAGACCGGGAAGGAGTTGACCAGGTTCAGGTTCTGCATCAGCAGATAGGTGGGAATTAACCCGCCGCTGAACAACATGGTAAAAACGAAAATCAACAAGATCCCTTTTCGTCCACGCAGCCGTACTTTAGACAAGGGATAAGCCGTGAGCGTCGTCAGAAACAAACTGCATGCCGTTCCGATCACCGTCAGGGCGATGGATACCTTCAGCGAATTGAGGAACATGGAGTCTTGAAGCACATAGTGATATGTCTCAAATTGCAGTCCTACCGGAAGCAACCCCACCCTTCCTGAGATTACGGCGCTTTCGCTGCTCAAGGACTTGGCAAGCAAATTGACGAACGGAAGCAATGTTGTCAGCCCTAGCAGAATAAAGAAGACGTAATTGAAAACGGTAAAGCATTTTTCGGAAAACGAGGTTTTGATCACTCCGCGCGGCTGCAATCCTTCCAAGGCTTGTTTATGATCCATGTATGAGCTCCCCCTTTCCTACCAAATCCCGCGCTGTAAATATTTGCGGCTGGCTGCGTTCCCTGCAATGACCAAGGTGAAGGAGATTACGGCCTCAAACAGTCCCACCGCTGTGGAAAAGCTGTAATCCTGGCTGCCCAACCCGCGGCGGTACACATACGTGCCGATGACGTCTGACACCTGATAGACGACGGGATTGTACATCACCAAGATCTGTTCCGTTCCGGCTTCCAGCACGCTGCCGAGCCGCAGGATAAACATCAGGATGATGACCGGCGCGATCCCCGGCAAAGTAATATGCCACAGCTGCTTCCATCTCCCGGCTCCATCCATCCTTGCCGCTTCATAGAGCATGGGATCGATGGTGGTGAACGCCGCCAGGTAGACGATCGTACTCCAGCCGGTTTCCTTCCAGCCCGCCGAAGTGATCAGGACGCTGCGAAACACGCTGTTGTCCAGAAAGAACGCGATCGGCTCCATCCCCATCGCGGTGAGCGCTTTGTTAACGATCCCGCCGTTTGTTGATAGTAAATCCATAAACAATCCGCCAACGATAACCCAAGACAGGAAATGAGGCAGATAGATCACGGTTTGCACCGTCCGTTTGAAGATCATATTCCGCATCTCATTGAGCATCAGCGCAACCACGATCGGTAACGGAAACAAAATAACGATCTTCAGAAAACTGATGATGACCGTATTTCTAAACACTTGGGCAAAGTCCGGCGACATAAACAGCCGCTCGAAATGCTTCCACCCCACCCATGGGCTGTCCGCAAATCCGGTGAAAATATTAAAATCCTTGAAGGCAATCGTAATTCCGTACATCGGTGTATACTTGAACAGCAAGATGAATAAAATGCCCGGCACGAGCATGAGATAGAGATCCCATTCCTTCCGGATGTCGAATCCCAGCCGCCTCCAATAGCTTCGTTTCACTTGAGGTGTTTTTTGGGATTGAGCTGATTCTGCCACGGTTCTGGTCTTTAATTGCATCCGCTTGCCCCCTTTCGCACTTCATAGTCCCATCGTTCATCTGTGACCATCTTGTGAACATATTGTAAAATCGGACCGCCTAGCTGAGTAGGAGAGACCAATTACTATTTGTGGTAAAATGATGGCTTCTCGGTTTTGACGGGCACAAAAAAAGAAGCCTTGCGGCTTCAATGATGGGTGTGGCTATGGTTATTTCACGGCTTGACCTAGGTTGTGCACAATGGCTTCGTATAGAAAATTGGCGAAATCTACATGACCATATTGGGCAAAATAGTTTGAACGATATCATGAACCGTTAATTATGGTTTCTTCGTCCCAAAAACCTTTGACTTCCTCCAGTATGTGATCCGCAGGCGTGATCGTTGCCTCGAAGATCGTTTTGCCTGTTTGTATTAAGTAATACTGGATTAAATGATATCCGCAAGCGTAACCAGCGCAGTACGGCATATTGGCAGGTTGATAATTTTGCACCTTAGCGATTTCATCTCCATATAGATACGGCGTAATTTGATCGAATCCGGTAACCTGCAGCCGTTCTCTAAGTACCGGCTTGATGCGTTGATTTAGGGTTTCGGCGTCTGTTTTGGCTACCCAAGGTCCCAACCATTCTTCTCCTAATCGATACGTCGCAAAACTCTCAGCTAATCCCTCGCTTACAATAAGCTCGCCTAAATGAACATTGGGATTCCAACGAATAAATTGATATCTTACGTTATGGTTGCATTCATGCGTCAGCGCCACCTTCATCCGAGGAACCGTGTACGCATTGGGCAGAAGCGTCCCCCAGATATAACCGGGAATGCCTCCAAATCCGCTGTATCCTTCGTTGATGACGAGGGAACGATTTTCCGGTTTTCCTAACTGGATTGTGAAGATGTAGTCGGATACAGGGAGGTGAATTCCATGCTCCACAAAAAGACATAAGCTTTCTCTGATAGCCTCCTCACATTCAGACCAGAAGGAATCCGACGAGATCCACTCGATCTCTGGAGAAATCTCCGGGGTAATCTCATCGGGGGATCGGTGCATCATACTGTTAAACGTCACCACATCAAAACCATTCGGCTCTTCCGCTCGAAATGGAATTTGCTGTATTTTCCATTGTCCCATAAAGGGACCCATCATTTCATTGCGGAACAATTCAAGCTTGTCCTCGGGCGCAGCTTCAGCGACTTTGCGATAAATATGATCGGAACGCAGCGTTGTAATGTTCATCATTCTCACTCCTAGTTCATTTACTTAGGGAGAATTATGAGCTATGACGTTACGTCATAGTCAAGGCTGGTTTTCCGCCGTTCTATCAGGGGCTTATGTTCGGGGTTTGTGTCAGGTGTTTCTGTCAAATGTTTGGTTCCGGCGTGTTGGCATACCCCCATGCGTGCTGATTGTGATTTCGCTAACGCTTGCCACAGCACCGCCAGGTAAGTTCGCCCCGTGCTCCGTACTCATCACTCGCTAACGCTTACCACGGCGCTTATTTCGCGAAAATGGAGGGATTTTCGATTCTAACGCTTACCAGAGAGCTTATTTACGGAAAATCGGCCCATTTCCCGCCGGGAATTGGGAAATAAGCTTCCTTATCAGCGTTAGATTGCAAACCACGCCGGAATTCCCCAAATAACGTTGCTCACAAGCGTTAGAGAAACTGCGGGTGCAGGCCAGACTTGCAGCTGCCACGGTAGGCTCGATCTGTACTAATTTCCGGCCGTAGATCCGAAGCATCCCTCTGTTCAGTATACTCGCTCCGTCCTCTTTTCTGCCCCAGATGCGACACAGTCAACTGCTAGGCAGGTCTTTCTCCGTGCACATTTCTCTCTAACGCTTGCCACGGCGCTTATTTCGCGAAAATCGGAGGGGTTTCAATTCTAACGCTTACCAGATAGCTTATTTACGGTAAAACAGCCCATTTCACGCCCAAAACCGAGAAATAAGCTTCCTAATCAGCGTTAGATTTCAAACGACACCGGAATTCCCCAAATAGCGTTGCTCACAAGCGTTAGAGAAACTACGGGTGCAGGCCAGACTTGCAGCTGCCACGGTAGGCTCGATCTGTGTCATCTCCGGCAGCACTAGTTGAGTCGGGCCAAACCGAAGCTAAGCCTGGACCTAAACTAAACCTACACCTACACCTACACCTGTACCTACACTTACACCTACATCTATACCTGCACCTATACCTGCACCTATACCTACATTTATACCTGCACCACTGCCTATACCTTAACTACCCCTTACACTCCCCGGGATTCACTCCCCAGTACTTGCGGAACACCTTGGTGAAGTAGCTGACATCCCGGTAACCTACCGAACGCGCAGCATCGTAGACCTTGTGCCCTTCCTGTAGCAACGCTTTGGCCCGCTCCATCTTGCGTTCAAGGACGTAATCCGAAAAGGCCACGCCCATCTCCTGCTTAAACAGTCGGCTGAGGTAAGAGGAGTTGATATACATGCGATCTGCCACCATGTGCAGCGTCAGTTCTTGATCCATTTCCTCGTTCACCAGACGAAGGACCTCTTTCACGACCTGGTGGCTGCTCGCTTTTCGCTGCTCCTTCACATAGGCGACGATACGTTGCACGCTTCTCGTCAGCAGCGCCCAAGTTTGCGTTTGAGTGCTTAGCAGACTTACGTTCTGGATATACTGCGCTTCGTCGCCGAGCACTTGCTTGGTCGTCCATCCCCGCTTTTGAATCATTCGAACAAATAAGCCAAGCACAAAAAGCACCGCTTCATGAAAATCGTCCGAGGATTCCATTCTCGCAACCAACGTATCCCATATTCCCTGCAAAGCCGCCATTGCCTTGGCCTCATCAGCGGTCTCCATCCCGATCTCGAGCTCCTTCTCCAGATGCGGTTCGATGGCAAAAGGCCGCATGATCTCCCCGTCAGTTTCTCGGTACGGAATGACTAAGTCATGTCCGTACACGACTCGCTCCTGGAGCGCGTGACAAGCCTGTCGGTACAAGGCAGACAATTGCTCTAACGGCCCCACCCCCGCACAAAGTCCAGCACTGGCGGTCCGCTGCAGCACTTCTTTGGTTCGGGAGAGCAACTGGGACAAATCCGCATTCATCCGCAGCAACGCCTCGCTCGCATCATCCTCCTGGCCAATCACATAAACCATCATCAGATTCATGTCCGAGTTGGCGGCAATCCACCAATTGGGTGGAGTTAACAGCTCTTTGGCGAGTAGCTGGAGCGTAAACTTCTGCATCTCCGTCGTTTCCCCCACCTCCGGGATAGGGTCCAGTTCCACCGCCGCAACCGCGATCCGATCCTCCCGGTGAAACGAAATGTGTAGTTCATGGCTTTTCGCCAGAATTTCCTCCCGTCCCATCTTGCCGGCCGCCCACTGAAGGAAGAACAGGTTTTGCAAATGCGGCAGGTTGGACAACCACTGCTTCTCTAAAGCAGTCTGCCGTCGCCATTCCTCAAGATCCTGCTGCAGCTGGCGCCGGGCATCCAAGACCGCTTCCAAGATCTCCGGCTCGCCCGCCGGCTTCAGTAAATATCGCGAAACCCCATGCTTAAGCGCAATCTGGGCAAATTCAAAGTTGTCGTGTCCGCTTAAAATAATGATTTTCATCAACCGGTTAAGCAAGCCCCGCCCTTTAAGCTCCCGCAATAGCTCCAATCCGTCCATGCCCGGCATTTGCACATCGATCAGCATAAGATCCGGCTTCTTGCGTTCCATAAGTCTGAGAGCGTCCAGACCGTTTGCTGCAGTACCAATCATGTCGATGCCGTGCGACTCCCACATGATGTTATAGGCTAGCGCTTGCCGCAGCCGGGGCTCGTCCTCCACGATCATCAGATTCATCCTGATCCTCCTTTAATGGAATCGATAACGTCACGGTCGTTCCTTCCCCCGGAGCGCTTTGTACGATAAGCCGTGCCTCCGGTCCATAATACAGCTTCATCCGGCTCAGCACATTCCGCAGGCCAAAGAGATCCTTCACCTGCTCCTCATCCTGCGAATAGGCCACAATCTTGCGGAGATCCATCCGGTCAAGCTCCTGTTGAATGTAACGAAGCCGCTCTTCCTCAATCCCCGGCCCATTATCCTCCACGCGGATGTGGAGTGTATGCTCCTGCTCCACCCAACTGGAGATGACCAAATAACCGTCCGCTTCTTTTCCCTCCATGCCATGGATGATGGCATTTTCCACGATCGGCTGCAGCAGCAACTTGAGCAACGGAATCCGCTTGCTTTGCTCCGAGATCCGATATTCCACTTGGAAATTGTCCATAAAACGAAGCTGCTGAATCCGCAGATAGTAATTCAAATGAGCGATACTCTCTTCGACCGTAAACTCCTGCCGACCTTTGTTCAGGCTCAATCGGAAAAAGCTGGAGAGATTCATCACCATTTCGCTGATTTCCTCTGCATCGTAATTCTTCGCCATCCAGTAAATCGAATCGAGCGTGTTATATAAAAAATGCGGGTTGATTTGCGATTGCAGAAACCGAAGTTCGGTTGTCTTCAGTCGCAGTTGCTGCTCATAATGGTCCTCGATCAAATGCTTCTGCACCAGCGCCATGCGATTGAAGGATTGAATGAGAAACCCAAATTCATCCTTCCGATTTGTGCTGACATGTGCGTTAAGCTCACCGTTACTCAAGCGCCTCATCCCCTTAGCCAATTTCAATACCGGGGAGGCAATTCCGCTGTAAACCACCCAAGATACGATAAGAGCCAAAATTAAACTCAACCCAATAATTGAAAAAGTAAACAGTCGCAGTTGATCCGTCTCCCGGTACAGCTCGCTTTTGGGCTGGACCAGCGTCAATTGCCAAGGTGAATAGGAAGAATCGATCGTAACGGTCATATCCTGATCCGGCAGATGCAAGGCCGAAGGCTTGCCCGCCTCCAGCAGTACTTCCCCCTTTTCATTTGACAGGACGATTCGGCTGTTCTCGGAAGGCAGCAGCGTTTTAATGATATTAAGTAATTTATTCTTGCTGAACGAGACGACCAGTAAATTGGCTTGCCGATTGCTGTTATACAAATCCATCGCCCGCAGCAGCGAAATGCTGTCGGAGTTCGTTAATTGCCCAAAGGTCACTTCATCCGTCACAGCATAATCAGCCTTAACATAAGAAATCCCTGTTCCATTACGGCGGGCGGTTTCCACAAACCACTCTTTTTGCGCGTCTCCTGCCAGTTGCTTGCCGCCGTAATGGGTGGAGATCAGCATGCCCGAGGCGGGATGGTAGACGGAAATTTGGGAGATATACCGGTTCACCGAGACCGAATTCGACAACTGCTCCAAAATCGAAGAGAACGCCAAGATGGATTGCGGCGAGAAGTCGCTGCCGCTTTCGTTCAACAACGCATTCATCGCGGGATCGCCAGCGATCAGCGTTGAAATCTCCTCGACGTTCTGAAACACCAGATCAAAATGATTCATCGCCGAGGAGAGAGCCGTTTCGGTCCGCTGGACCGCCTGCTTGTAGAGAATATCCCGTGATCGCTCCACCGCAAACAAACTGATCAAGACCAGCGGGAGCAAAATGAGGATAAAATATCCGGTCAGCCTGAATTGAATATGGTGTGAAAACCGGTTCATGATCCATCGAATCACCGTTCTCCCCCTTCCAAGTCCAGAGAATTGCCCATTCTTCTGCTCTCGCTCTCGTACCAACGATTCACTTCTTTCGTAATTTCACTTCCTCCTGCCGCCTTCCACTGCTCAACATACCGGTCGAACGCATCCAGTGGCTCGATACCCATAATAATTTTGACAAAAACGTCCTCTAAGCGATCCAGATTTTCGTTGTATTTTCCCATGGCAGGGGTCGGTATTCCGTAAAATGCATTTGGCATAATATTGCGGTGAATGGTCTGGATATTGTTGTACAAGTTGAAATCCCCCAGAGAATCCAGCCGCAGCTTAAACAACGTCTCATCAGGAACGTCCACCAAGGATTGATAGATCCCCCGGTACAGACTCTCGTCATGCAGTGCGAAGTCTGTAACGATCCGATCTCCGTCCTGGCGCCAAATTTCATTCTCAAAGCCAAGCTTTAGCGTTTTATAATCGCTGGCGATAAAGTCCAGCAGTTGAATAACCTCAGCCGCATGCGTGGAACTAGCTGGGATTACGTTGTATCCGCGAATAACATCGATCCCATATACCCCTTTGTCCCCCTTTGGTCCTGTCGGATATTCCAGGGGAATCCATCGAGCGTTCGGGTCCTGCTTCATATTGGCCGCTATCGGGCCGCGCGTATCGTACCAGGTTGCGGAGAAAAGCCCCACTTTTCCGTACTCGATCTTCTCGGACAAGTTCGTCTGAAGGTTTAACGGAAACTCCCGTTCCAGTAATCCTTCCTGATACAATTGGGCCAGGAAGCCCAGTGCTTCCTTTGTTTCCGGCAGGATATTGCCATACACCAATTTCCCGTCCCGCTCAAACCAGGTATCCAGCTGCGTTCCGAAGGCGCCAAAAAACGGCGAGGACCGTCCAAGGTTGGCCGTGAACGTCAAGCCTACGGTGTCCTGCAGGCCGTTGCCATCCGGGTCGTCTTGGGCAAAGGCACGAATGACCTCGTAATACTCATCAAGCGTTTCCGGCGGATCCAGGCCCAGCCGGTCCAACCAATCTTTTCGCGCATACATCAACTCGATGCCCGTCACTTCGTTTAAACTGGGAACAGCATAAATTTTGCCGCCGTATTTCACACGGTCCCAAACTTCAGGAGGGATTTTTGCTTTCAGGTGGGGGCCGTACTGATCGATCAGATCGTCCAACGGAAGGAGCGCCCCTTGCTTGACATAATTGTCGAACCATACGGGTTCATAGGCATGCAGCATGTCGGGGAGATTCCCCGAGGACATGATGACATCCAATTTCTCATCATAGACTTCGGTGGGGGGCGTATTGACCTGGATGTCCAAGCCGGTTTGCTCTTCGATATAGCTCAAATAGCGGTTATCGTTCTCGTCCATGCCTTCGGGGAAGGTCATACCGAGGTTGGAAATGACGATTTGAATTTCAGGACGAATCCGCCCATCGCCAGACGGGGAGGGACTTTTGGAAGGATTGAAGCTGCACCCCGTGACACTGATGGACAGCATGAGGGATAAAGGAAGCAAGCAAGCGGCCCAATGGAAGGGACGGATTCGTAATCTTGTTGTTTTCGGTTCCCGTTTACAGCGTGTATTGGCCTGATTCATCGACATGTCACTACCACTCCCTTCATCTGGTTCGTGAACGCATGACTTGATCAATACAATCGGTTCTTATAGCTGTCCTGCAACGATTGCTGAATTTCCTGCTCTGTTTTGCCCAGCTTCTTCGTATGCTCCGCCAGAATTGCCGCCGGGTTTGGCAAAGCTTCCTTTTAGGTTCATCGATGCGCTGGACCGCTTTGTGGTTTACCACTTCACTGGGGTACCCGCATAGCACATGGATTTCCTGTTTAGAGCGGACGGTATCTTGAAATATCATTGGATTCATAGGTGTCCTCCCTGTTCTGTAATCCCTGGGCTTGTTTTCTCTTAACGAAATTATACACACCGGGATGCGGAGAAATTGTCGAAAGTTGAAAATTAAAATTTTTGGAGGTAAATCATTTTAGTTCATGTTAGATTCGGGAGGAAGTGATAATTCCTAAATTTTTAAGGAGGGAAATACCTTGGAATTCAAAGTCGAAAAGCTACCCCGGTATCGCTTCGCTTATGTACGTCAGGTGGGTCCGTATGGTCCCGGTAACATTCAAGCGATGGAGAGAATGAAACGTTGGGGTGCGGAGAGGAACTTGCTCAATCATTCTGCCATCCTGCTTGGTATCCCTTGGGATAACCCGGAGACCACGCCACCGAAGAACTGCCGTTATGATGCTTGTCTTGTCATTTCGCAGGATGAACCTCTAGATGATGATACTGTCCACATCGGCGAGATTTCCGGAGGAGACTACTTGGTGTGTACGATTAAGCACACGGCTCAGGCCATGCAGCAAGCATGGGCCGAGCTGATGCCCACGCTTCAAGCCAAGGGCTATCAAATCGACGATCGGCCGATTTTGGAGAGATACACTGGGGAAATGCTGCTGAAGGAGTTTTGTGAAATTTGCGTGCCGATTACAAGTTTGAATTAAGGTAGATCCAAACTCAACCCGATCATGAATGTTGGTCGGGTTGAGGAAATAATCCCCTGCCAATGAGATTGGCTGATCGGCTTCTTTCCCATTTTCGCGTGCCCAAACGGATAATTAACCGATATGGTGAATCTCATGGGCGATCACATGCCGCATGACTTCGCCGTATGTATGGGCCTCTCGTTCCCCATCATCCGTGATGTCGATCATCACGCGGTCTTCCAGCTGCTCGTTCCATTCATATGCAAATGGGGAAACCTACCTCCACTTGATCCGCTTGGCTCCTGGCAAATTTACATTAAAAAATCATCTTTGTATTCATCTACTGGATCCCATATGGACCAAGCCCCTTCTAGAAGATTCCCCTCATTGTCTCGAAAATAAAAATACTTGGCTTCACCATTTCCCAGCGTCATCAAATCTCCTACATCCACTCCCTTGCTTCGCAGATTCTCATGGGTATATTCGATATCGGGACAATAGATCGACATGATAGGAAATGGTTTCCCGTTCCGAAGAATTTCAAGGCGGTTTGGATTCTCCGTCTCGATCAACAGTAATGCAATCGAATGTTTATGCGGATGATGCAACACGGCTAAGAGAGATCCGCGATCCTCGAATTTGTTCATCAATCTAAAGTCCAGATGATCTTTGTACCACTGAATGGATTCATCGATATGTGATGTTGGTACGTACACATTGCCAATACGAGAAAATTTAAAGTTATGACTCATTCATAACACTCTCCTAAAAAAATGATCTTCCTTATATTTCTACGAAAAATGTAACCTTCCCTTCTATATCTGCCACTCCCTCATCTTCACAGATGGGACAAGTTTTCTTTTTACGGTCGATTAAAGGAAGTGATCATTTAATATGAAAGTGCTTACATTAGTAGTAAAGATTCACAAATTTGTAACAGGAAGTGAGGGGTTAACGATGTTAGCATCACTTGCACAGCAAAAAAGTCGGTTGTTTAAGCTGTTCGCCGTTCTTTGCATCGCTTCTCTACTTCCGCTTTATCCGCTTGGCTCCCTACCAACGGTCTCAGCTGCTTCCCTCGTAACAATTGACACCCCTACCCATGGAGATGAAGTGGAAGTAGGAACGATCACGGTATCAGGGCAGTACACGGAGGCGTACAACATCGTCCTGATCGTCAATGGCACAGATCAATTGCCAACTCGAATCGACAGCGAACAAGGAGAAACCTCGGGCGTATGGTATGCTGAACTCGATACCAGCCGATATGATGGGGAGATTACGTTGCTGGCCAGAGGGACCCAAAGCACGACCCGATACGGGGTATCCAGTCAGCCGATTACGGTCCATGTCGATAATCCCCAGATTGCCAAACCTCACGTTACGATCACGAACCCGGTTGACGGGGCGAAGGTGAAAGGAAACTCCACTTCGATTCATGTCAGCGTCAATTCCAGAAATCGCATCCGATCCGTTGAAGTAAGGATTAATAGCGGGCCCTGGCAAACCGCGAAAAAGACTGGGAATGTCTATAAGTATACTTGGAAAATAAAAGGGCTCGGTGACAAAACCTCCAGTCTGGAAGCCCGAGCTATTGACGAATATGGCAATATCGGTCGGAGTATGACCGTCTATGCCTCCACAGGCAAAGGAACCCACGAGCCAATCACGTTGGAAAGACAAGACCGCGCGATGTGGATCTGGGAAAAAGCCGCCTACAACCTCTTTCTGAACCCCGGCTCGCGATCCGCACTCAAAGCCTTAGCCGACGACACGGCAACGTTTGATTCGGACCCAATCACAACCTTCTATATCGGCGTGTTCCCTTACGGCGGGGTCGATATCCTCGAAGAGTCCCCCGACAAGGTGCGCGACTTTGTGCGCTGGGCCCATAATAACGGCTATCAGGTTCACGCCTGTATCGCAGGCGGCACGACACCGCCCTACATGGGAGCGTTGGCACCTTTTCATGAACATGCCATACGAGAAATGGAGAAAGTGATCAACTACAATATCGCTGCCGCACCAGAAGAACGCTTTGATGGCGTAAACGTAGATATCGAACCGTACATTTTGCCGGAGTTTAATGCCGAGAAGCCTTCGGTGCAACTGCAATACCTGGATGTGCTGCAAAAAATGATCGACCGTCGGAACACTGCCGGCATCAACCTGCCCTTCGGCCCGGCGATCCCCCGTTGGTTTGACAGCAGTGAAGGTGCCAAAGAGATTACGTGGAACGGGCAAACCAAATGGCTCTCCGAGCATGTTCAAGACCTCAGCGATTATATTTCGATCATGGACTATCGCGACGTAGCGGATGGCAGTGTAGGCATCATTGCCCAAGCGCAAGGTGAGCTCAGCTACGCCAATGCCATCGGCAAGCCCAATTCGGTGGTCATTGGCGTGGAAACGCTGGATATCGCAAACAGCGGGGATCCGGAAACGATCACGTTCCGGGAAGAGGGACGCACGTATATGGAGGCTGAACTAGATAAGGTGTACGCGGCCTTCCAAGACGATCCCGCCTTCGCCGGCATCGCCATGCATCACTACGACTCAATCCGCTGGCTGCCATCCATCTGGGGACCGGACGGCCACCTGTGGCGCGTGAACCCCGCAGATACGGAGCCGCCCTCTGCTCTGCCGGGCCCGCCGCTGGCCACCACCGTTGACGATCACACGATTCAATTAAGTTACGGGCGGGCGACGGACAATTCCGACATCGAGCATTATTTGATTTATCGCGGAACGGAGCCGGATTTTACACCGGATGAGGCCCATGTGGCCGGAAGCTCCCGCAATTTGACGTATATGGATACGGGGTTGCTGCCGAACACCACTTATTACTACAAAATCGCGGCCGTAGACATCAGCGGCAATATCGGGCCAGCCACGTCACCGGAGGCATCCGCTACGACAGCAGCCTCCTATACCGATCAAAGGCCGATGATCGTTGGCGGAATGAGCGTAACCTATGATGGTACACGGGCCGTCGTCCAACTCCAAGTTGTCGATCTGGAGACCGGCGAAGGGGTTCCTGCCGCCGTTTACGGACGGTTTACGCAGAGCGGAGGCCGCTACATCGAAATGGTGACCGATGCGGACGGCATCGCCAGCGGAACGTCCGAGGCGCTGACCTTCCCGTCCGGGGAAGTCGGGTTTCTGCCGCAGCGGATCGTGGCCCCCGGTTACTATTGGGCTTCCGCCTATGACCTAGACCGCCACATCACTGCCGTTTGGCCGCAGTACTAACTGCATGCACGACTAATACAGCCGAAACCTTTCAATGGCCCGGTGAAGAGAATCAATCTCTTGCCGGGTCATTTCATATCCGGCGAGGTCGTTTGCTGCCTCCTCCGGGATCACACCGGACAAAACTAGACACCACAGCATGCGTAAAATATACTTATCCATCGGGCGGATAAACGTTCGTTCCGCATAACCGTCCACCCGAGCCGATAAATCCATGAACCGCTCGTAATTTCTCGATGCATACGCCTGCATCAGATCATGTTGGATGTTCGGATATGCCGCGCCCAATCCAACTAAAGCGCCGCGGGCCCCGCGCATCAGTGAGTACCCAAACATCCGATCCTCCCCCGTGATCAGGAGTTGCTCTGGAAACTCCTCAGACATTAGAGCCGATACATCTTGTAGCGTCATAACGCTGTCGAGCGTTGCCATTTTGATGCCTACCGTCATCTCTAAAGACAGCAAAGCTCGCAATACTTCAGCCGAGTAGGCAATCCCCCCAGCCTCGTCATACAAATAAAAAAGAATAAGCGGGACACCTAACCTCGATAACTCGCGATGATATTCAATAATCGCTTCATCCTGTTCTGCGACCGGGAGCTCCCGGAACGGCGAAGGCGGAAAAACAAGCAGCGCATCGGCTCCCCCCTGGATCGCATCGGTTGCCATGGCCAAGCTGTCCTGCTGCCATTGGCTGATCTTGGCAAGGCCCAGCCGCCGAGGATCGGGAAGCGCGCCCACGCCCGCCACCAGCAGCTTGGACGCTCCAAGCGCAGCCCTCCACTGCTGCACCACGGCCATTCGCTCAAAGCGCTCCATATGTAAGCCGCGTCCGGTATGTGCCCAAACCGCTGCCCCGGCAATGGGTTGGTCCGCAAGATACCCGGCATACGCCTCCTGCGCTTGCAGATGAATTCGCCCTTCGCGCGTTCGCGGCACCGGAACGGCAGGGATCAGCCCCCATTCCAAGGCTTGTCTAACCTCATTAACGCTGGCGTTCATGGATCATCCCCCTTAGAAAAAAATCACGTCCCCTTCTTTGATACCAGGTCGTCACGTCGCGAAAAGCAGCGATGCCATCCCGATGTCCGATTTCCCCGGTCTCTCTTAAATGAAGCATCCAAGTCACCAATCCGTTCTCTGGATGAAAATACAGCTCATGCAACGCCCGCTGCGTCTTTGGGCCGCGGGTCATGCCATATGCGCTGGCGGGGAGTTGGAATAAGGTGTGCATCTGCAAGCTTGTCGCGCCGCGCAGCGCGTATTCCAAGGCTATCTTGCCGGAGCGAACATCCCCTGTTCCCGAGATGACGGGAACCGGTGCTGAGAGTTCCCCTTGCAGTTCCAGCCTGCGTAAACGGGACAATATGCGCAGATTTCGTCGGCTGAGATCCGGCCCGCCGTAGGCAGCCCCGCCTCCCCCGGAATCCAGACGAGCGCGGTCATATAACCGGTTAGCATAAATCAGGTAATCCGGCCGAGCCTCGCCTTCCTCGATGAGCGTCCGGATCGTCTGCAGCTGGAAGTCGTCGTCAAACACCGTGTTCATCAGCTTGATGCCCAGCTGTATTTCGCCCGACGGCACTGCCGAACGAATCAGCTTGGGCACCTCCCGGTACCACCGCAGAATCGCCTCCTGCTGCATCGCTCGGTCCGATCCGGCTAGGGTTGGGCTAAAATCTTTCTCCAATTGAAGTGACCCCGCTTCTCCGGTTTGCCGC
This sequence comes from Paenibacillus sp. J14, assembly GCF_000518465.1. NCBI lineage: Bacteria > Bacillati > Bacillota > Bacilli > Caryophanales > Paenibacillaceae > Paenibacillus > Paenibacillus sp. J14. Next base: position 143,082 of record NZ_JADQ01000007.1, read on the forward strand.
CATATCTGGGCCAAGCTCTGGGTGGTGTAACGATATTCCTCCAACGCGAAATCGTCGTCCCTTGCCGGCAAATGATATTTGCAGGAAGGCACGACCACGGTTCCCCATTCTCGTCCAATGTGCAAGGAGGCAGAGACAAAGCGCATGTACTCCGCAAAAGTCCCATGCCAGCCTCGTCCATTCCAGGTTACGTTCCAACCGGTTTCCCCCGTTTCTTTCCCTACAATGGGTTCCACCTTCATCCGCGTATCCTTAATAGCCCAAGCCTCCATCGAGCGCTGGCCTTGTCCGTTTTCTGCGATCACCGTCTTCAGGACGACAAACCCCAAGCCCGCCTGCGCATCAGTACGAACTTGGGAAGTATTCAGTGACAGCTGACCGGCGGCTTTACCAAACGGGTTCTTGATTGGCGCCGGTCCATAATTCGAGGAAACATCGATGCCATATTCCTCCAACAGATATGCCTCAACCCGGTCCGGAAGGCCGGTATGCCGGAACCGTTCGTAGTCTCGACGGATTCGCGCCTCATCGCTGGGGCGGAGGTTGGGCACGGCGGGCAATATCAGGCGGTCCATCGGCTTCATCCCCTTTGCATCGTGTATATCCCCAATTGTATGCCGACCCGGCGCCCGTTTTATCCGTCGAAACACCTATTTTTGTCCCGTCAAAAAAAACCGTCGATATGCAGCGCATAAATCTGCCTTGGGCGACCGCGCCCCACCGGCTGCTCCTCCCCAACAATTGTCGCCAGTTCATATTTCTCCAGCACGGCCATAATGCGCCGAGCGCTGCGCAGCGTAATCCCAAACCCTTCGGCCAGTTGCGCAGCGGTTAAGGTCGAGCTGTTCAGCCTGCGGCACAGGGAAATCAAGCGATTGAGCGTCCCGACACTCAATCCGGCTTTCTTGGCCATCGAGATCAGCTCGGGATCTTCGCTGCGCGCCGAATATTTGAGCGTCAGCTCCGAACCCATCGGCCCGTAGACCTGCCCGTCCTGCATCATCAGAAAGCAGTTGCCGCCTCCGCTCGTTTTGGCTTTCAAGAGCGCCTCGCGAGCCTTCCCTTCCGCCTCATTGGCCGTTCGCCCCAACCCGATCCCAATGCTCGCCTTCCACTGCAGCCGCTCCATCACTTCCAGCAGCAGCGGGGCCTGTTCAAATTTACGGGTCACTTGCTCAATGATACCGCGTGTGGTAATGAAGGAGACCTCGTTCGAGTCCGTCCAATTAATTAAGGATTGCGTCTCTTCACCGAAGTCGATCAGGATTTGCTGGAGAATGATTTTTTTGCGCTGAATTTCGTAATCCGAAGCTGCCTCTTTCACCACTCGCTCATAGTGATCGATGCTCAAAATGCCGATGGCCATTTGGTTGCTGGATAACCGCAGGCTCTTCCCCTCCAATAACACCCGGTTCAAGGCGTCGCGAATCGCGGATTGCGTAGGCACGACGCGAAAGGCGGGGATGCCAAGCTCGACCAGTTGCTGATAGACGGAGGTGAGGCAAGTCACAGTGGCATGAACGAGTCCCCGGCTCCACAGATCGTAGTGAAAGGCGATCAAATCTTCATGATGGATTCCCGTACTGTACGGTTTGACATAAATTCGCCGATGCAGCAGTCCCAGCTCATCGAGTTGTTCCTCCAATTCATGCTGTAAGAGCACGTCTGCACTGATGCGGATTTCCTCCTCCAGATCGAACAAGCGGCTCCGATAAAAATCAAACAACACCTTATATAACGCCGTCCCGGAATATTGCACATGCAGCATCGGAACGCCAGGTTCACGATCCAGCGCGAGATGGTAGGGGATCGGTCCCGTAAATAACAGAATGTCCGCCTGCTCCCGAACGCGGGCGACGACCTCTAACGTTTCCTGCTCATGCGAATAGGGAGTTGGAATCATCGTGAGCTCCTGAAACACGCTGCCCACTTCGACGACCTTATCCACCAGATCACTTGGACCAATCACTGCGACATTCAGATTCACGGACGATATGCACCTCCGCCGAAGAATTGATGTGTCACTTCGAGATAGGACAACCGCGTTAACTCCAAGACCTGATCGCCAAAATATTCAAATGAGACAAATCCGTCGTACTCCAGCTCCGCCAGCCTTTGCAGAATCGCACGCTGGTTGCTGTCCCCCTGCAGCACGGGAACGGGGACGCTTTGAGCCCAGTTGTGGTGGTTCCACTTGTAGTTTTTGACATGGACATGCGTGATTCGGGGGTAAAACTTCTCTAGGGCCGGCAGCGGATCCAACTGATCTACGAAAAAATTAAACCCGTCGTAAATCAGCTCCACAACCGGTCCGCTAAGTTCGAGCAATACAGCGATACTCTCTTCGGTATCAGCCAGCGTATTGTTATGCGTTTCGACAGCCAGGCGAATGCCAAGCTGCGAGCAAACCTCCGAGGCGGCACACAACCCGGATTGGACTTGCTGCCATAACATAGCATCTGCCTTACAAGAGGGCAGGTGACCGGCGAACGCACGGACCCTGGGGCATTCCAGCTCGGCCGCCCAGCGCGCTGCCCTTTGGATATTCTGAAGTTCTTGATCCGAAGCCTGTTCGCCTTTGGAAAAAGCAGCATATGTGCTGATCGCCGGCACAACAAGCCGGTGCGCTGTGAGCTGCTGTCTTAGCTCAGGAAGCGAGCCGCCGTTGTCCAAATACGCCTCAAGATGACCGTCCCACAACTCAACGCCGTGAAGCTGCAGTTGGGTTGCTGCCTCCAGCACCTTTTCGAGGATCATCCCTTTGAGTCCGGTGGAGCAGATGCTGAACTTCATCGCGGGGGTTCCTTCGTTATTAAACAACCTGCTCCGCCCCCTCCTCCTGCGATTGGTACACCGCCTCCAGAACAGAAATCACCGACTTGGCGTATTCACCGGAGCACTCCGGCTCAGCTCGATGCTCAATCGCCACCAGCAGATCATCCAACTGTGCGGCAAACGGCTCTTTAGCGTCTTCGGGCTTGAAATCCTCCGTCAGCTCGTAATGCCCGTCACGGCTGATCCATAGTCCCTGATGGGAGATCAGCCTGGCCATTCCGCCAGTAAAAATCAACTCCGTCTCATCTTTCGCCACGCCGGGATAACCGGATTGTACGATCACTGCACCGAGACCGTCTTCCGTTGCCGCCAGGACTACACCGCTGCCTTCCACATTGCCGATGGGCGCTTCGTAGCTTAGGACCGCCTTCACCTTGGTTATCCGGCTGCCAGTGAGCCATTGAATTTTGTCGACCGAGTGGGCGCCTAAATTCATCAGGATGCCGCCTCCGGCCTTCTCCTTCTCCAGGAACCAACGCGGCCTGTCTTCCTCGAAGTAGGACTTATGCCGGGTGTCGTGAATGGCCACCAGCTTGCCCAACCGCCCGCTTTCGATCAGGGCCTTCGCTTGCCGATTCGCCGGCAAATAGTGCTGTGTGTGCCCGACCATCAACGTGACGCCCGCTTCCTTCACTGCGTTTAGAATAACGTCGCAGGACGCGGAGGTTAGTGCCATCGGCTTCTCCAGCAGCAGATGACTGCCGTTCGCCGCGCAGAAGACGGCACAGTCCTCGTGCAGATGGTGCGGCAGTGCAATAATGGCGATGTCCGGCTGTTCCTGAATGATCAGCTTCCGATAGTCGTCGTACCATCTTAAGGCGTATTCCTTTGCCACGGCCCGCCCCCTGCTCTCATCCGGCTCCGCTACCGCCACCGCAGTCAGCCGCTCCGGCCCCAGCTGCCGAATCGCGTCCAAATGATGGCGTGCAATGCCGCCGGCCCCGATCAATGCAACCCGGTAACGCATAAGCTCACTCCTTTTCACCCTACTTAATGCCAGCAGAATTACTGCCTTGGCAGAATTCCGCTGCCCTACTTAATACCAGCAGAATTACTGCCTTGGCAGAATTCCACTGCCCTACTTAATGCCAGCAGAATTACTGCCTTGCACAAAATATTTCTCCGCAAACAAGAAAACGAGCAGGATCGGGATCAGGCTCATCAACGCGGCGGCGACCATATATTGTTCATTACCCGACCATTGGCCAGCCATCGACAAAATGCCGATCGGCAACGTAAAGTTTTCTTTCGAAGTCAAGAAGATCGCCGGAGACAATATTTCGTTCCACTTCGTCATAAACGTGAAAACGGCTAACGTCGCGAAGGTAGGCTTACACATCGGCATAAAGATCCGCCAATAAATTTGCATCGGGTTGCAGCCGTCCAGCCGGGCAGATTCCTCATAATCCCGAGGAATGCCCAAAAAGGCTTGCCGCATCAGAAAAATACCAAACGGCTGGGCCAGCCATTCGATAATCCAGAGCGGCGTCAGTGTATCAAGTAAATGCAGCGACTTGAAAATGACGAACTGCGGAATGATCAGAACGACCGGCGGAATCATCATGGTGCCGAGAACGACAAGGAACAAGGTGTTTTTGAAAGGAAACTTGAGCCGGGCAAACGCGAACGCCACCATCGAGCAGGAGATCAGCGCGCCAATCACCGACAGCACCGTGATGATCACACTATTCATCGTATACTGACCAAACGAACCAAGCTTCCACACTTCGGCATAATTGCTCCACTGTACCGGCGATGGCAGCCATTCCGGTGGAAATTTGGTGTATTGGGCATAGCTTTTTAAGGAGTTAAACACGGTCGTCAGAAAAGGCAGAAACATAATCAACGAGCTGCAAATGATAACGAGGTAACCGGCGATTTTTTTCTTCTTCATTCGTAATGCACCCACTTTTTCTGCAGCGTCATTTGGACGACCGTCAGCAAGAACAGAATCACGAACAGCACCCAGGCAATGGCGGAAGCATATCCCATGCGCAGGAACGAGAAGCCCTCCTGATACAAGTAGATCATCAGCACCAGACTCGCTTTGTTTGGCCCGCCTGCGGACGACGCATCCATCGCCCCGCCGGTCATGACGTAGATTTGCTCAAACGCCTGGAACGTCGAGATTGTACTCATGATCAGCACCAGGAACGTCGTGCTTGAAATGAGCGGAACCGTTATCCGACGAAACTTCTGGATCGTCCCCGCTCCGTCGATTTCAGCCGCCTCGTACACCTCAGAGGGGACGTTTTGCAGTCCAGCCAAATAGATCACCATAATGTAGCCAATCCCCTTCCACACCGCGATGAGCACAAGCAGCGGGATGACGAGATGCTCATCCTGGAGCCATTTTTGCGGACTTAGGCCGATCGCTTGCAGCAATGAATTGGCAAAGCCAAACCGCGGGTTAAACACCGCATCCGATACGTACATAATGACCGTCCAAGAGGAGATGACCGGCAAAAAATGCGCCAGCCGAAACAACTTCAACGCCCGCAGCTTCTGGTTTAACGCCACCGCCAGAACAAGCGCAAAAAAGGTCTGCAACGGCACAAACAAAATCGTGAAATAGACGGTGTTCCACAGCGCCTTCCAGAAGACCGGCTCGTTCAGCAGCTTGGTGTAGTTGTCCCATCCGGTCCATTTCGGAGGATTCAGGATGTCATACTCTGAGAAGCTGAAATACAAGGAGGCTAGCAGCGAACCTAATACAAACACGAGAAAATGAATGATATAGGGGGTCACCATCAGGAGCCCCCATTTGCCGTCATGATGCAAGCGACTTCGTCTTTTGCGAATCGGAGGAGACTCTACCTGCGTCAAGTCTCCCGTCCGAAGTTCCACCGTTTTTTCAACCATGTTCATCACGCTTTCTTATGGAAATGTACAACCCGGCTTATTACTTATAAAATTCGTCCAGCACCTGCTGCACATCCTTATCCGCCTGAGTTAACGCCTCATCGACGCTGATCTCTCCTTCGAAAGCCCGGTTGATGCTGTCTCCAAATTTGCCGACCCATTCGCTCCAGACCGCGTTCACGTCCAACGTTCCGGCGAATTCGAAGCTGTCCAGGAACGCCTGCTTGTTGTCGGGCTTGCCGCTTAAGAATTGTTCGGAGTTGGCCACCGATTTTTTCACCGGTACCGCTTCACCTAAGCTGGCCCATTCTTTTTGCACATCGTCCTCGGTGGCCCAATATTTCACCCATTCCCAAGCGGCCTCGCCCTTGGCGCCTTCCGCCTTCTTATTAATTACCCAGGAGTTGGCGATCACCGGGGAGAACCGCTTGCCGTCTGGTCCCTTCGGCAGCAAGGTCACGTCGTAATTCAGCTCCGCCGCATTCGCGTCAATCGTGCGAGCGTAGATCCCAATGCGCATTGCAGCCGCTTTGCTGGGGAAGGGGGCCATGTTGCTCTGGAAGCTTTTTAAATCGGAAGGGGTGGTTAACAGCTCACGCTGCATACCGTCTACGATCCATTCCATCGCCTGCTTGTTCTCCGGGGTATTAATGATTGACTTCGTCAGCGTTTCGTCCAGCACGCCGCCGCCGTAAGATTTCAGCACCGTCATCCAACCTTCCGTAATACTGAAGAAGGTCAGGCCGTATTGGGCCACTTTGTTTTTGTCAAAAGCGGAATCGGTCGCATACACGCCATTCGAATCCTTGGTCAGCTTCTCCGCCGCTGCCTTGAGATCGTCCCAGGTCCAGTCTTCGGTGGGATACTCCACTTTAGCCTCATCAAACATATCCTTGTTATAGTAGAGAACCGCAATTTGAATGCCCTGCGGGACGCCCCAATATTTCCCGTTTGCGTCTTTGTTAAAGTCGAGACCGTAATAGTCGTCCTTCTGCAAATCCCGTTCAATCCATTCGGTCAAATCCTTTAAAACACCGCGCTCCGCGTATTTCGGGACAAGCACACCGTCGGATAACCAGAGGTCTGGCGCGCTCTCAGCGGCGATTTGTGTATCTAGCTTCTGGAAGAACTGATTATACGGTGAAGACTCCGTCTTGATCTTAATATTCGGATGCTTCTCCTGGAACTTGGCGATCAGCTCCTGCATCTTGGCATCAGTTTGTGCCGAGGAATAATAGCCCAGTCTCAGCTCCACCGGCTTGCCCATCGTCTCCTGCGGCTGATTCTGCGGTTGCCCCTCGTCGCCGCCATTGCTGGATTGAGCCCCGTTCCCTCCTCCGGAGCAAGCCGATACGACCAACATGAACGCCAATATGACGATAGCCCCTATGTTTTTCCGCTTTCTACCCAGACGTCCCATTTCCATCCCCCTTGCTTATTTCCACCCCGTGTAAGCTTTTTCAAGAATGTCGATGAGAGTGGTGTTGTGGTTATCTTCAAAGTAAAGGACGCTGAATTAGAGATCAACGTCCTTAAATCGCCCCAAATTCATGCGCACTAGACGTTAACGATATACGATCGGAGGGGGGATGCCGCCTTATGAGAACGGCGTACCAGCAGCACATCGCCGCAGAGGTGAACTCCGGCAAATTGATAACTGCGGGGCCCCTGGTGCGAAAACAACATCGCATCCTCACCGCCGTCATGGGTGATCGACAGGGCCGTCGCCAGCTCTCCTGGAACCGGATGGCCGTAGCTATCCAGCACATCCAGCAGGCGGATTACCGGTGGTGACTCACTCTGCCGCTGGGCAGGGTATAACACCGTAACAAACTGCGTAAATCCTTGGCCGGATTGGCGAAGGATCGCTCGGCAGGACGGTGTTTTTTCGTTATAGTTGCGGGAAATCCAGCTGGGTTCGACGTCGATCTTCACCGGGTGAAGCGGTAAAATCCGCAGCACGGGTCCCTCGCCGCCGCCAGCGTCTCCGATAACGAGATGACCGTCCGCTTGAAACCGCACTTCAAGCCCTTCCGCCAAATGAAAGGGCAACGCGTACGCATGCTCCGCATCCCCATGGGATCGGCAGGTGTCGACGACCACCCAATAGTCCGGCTTGACGAATAAGATTTGCCGCAGCACTTGAACCGGATGGGGCAAGCGCCAATAGCCGTCATGACCTCCTTGGGCATAATCGTATTCCGGCGTGGTCCGCCATACCTGACCCAGTGAACGGGCGACATGGTTCCACTTCCAGGAATCCACATACTCCGAAATCGTCTGCCCGTCGACAGATACCGTATTATGCTGGAGCGATTCCTTAAAATATTGGCGATCCCGGTTCTCCATATAGGTGCAACGTCCCGGATCAACCAGAAACTCACGGCCGTAAGCAAACAAGCTGATGTGCAGGGCATCGTCATGACCGTGGGCCCGAATCACATCCATATGACCGTGATCAAACCAGAGGTAGCGGGCGGTCCGCTGCCAATCGCTGCGCATGAAGGCATACCCGCTTTGCGTCAGTTCTTTGGAGACGAAGTCCGGCGCTTTTACTTCAAGTTTCTCGTACAACTCGAACCCTTTTTGCGTGAAATACCAGATCCCATCGTAATCCAGCACGGAATAAGCTTGCGATTTCAGATCCCCCCGCCGGTACAGTACTGCCCCTCGCGCCAGCACATCGCGGATATCCGTGCTGTCGCTGTCACTAAAGTTCGGCTGGCGGCCATCCGGCTGAACGATCGTCAGTGAGGCGGTGAACATGCGGTTTAAGGTATCGTGCAGCACCGAAGGTAACGAAATACGATTAAGCTCTGCAAGCCATACGGATTCAAACAAGCAATGCAACACCTCATGGTGGTACATGCTGCTTTGTTCATTTTGCAGGCCATCATCATAAACCTGGAGCTGACACATCTCAACCAGTCGTTCAATCGCGGTTTGCAGCCAGGTTGCGGCTTCCTCCACTTCAGGAAACAAGAGCGCCAGTTGAAACAGGCCGTTCGTTTCGAGGAATCCCCAGTTGCTTTGCCGGTCATGCGACGTATAAGCGATGCTCAGATACATGCCATGCCGACGGATCGCTTCGAGGAATAACGCTTCTTCTTCCGTCCCCCAATGTTTAGATCTGCGTACACAATAATAGCCTTTGAGCCAGTGGGTAATTCGGATGCCGCTGTCCAGCTTGCGCCAAGTGTCCTTGACGTTATAGCTCCGTCCGACGCTTTCCCGCACTTCGGCTTCCGTCAGCGGGTTTTGCGTCATCCAATCCTTCAGCAGACGAATATACGCCTGAGCGTACGATTCTTCGCCGGTTAACCAATACGCTTGCCCCAGCTCGCCCATGTACCGCGCCCGGTTCAGCATCACCAGCCATTCCAAATCTTCGTTATGTCGGTAATCCCAATTGATCCCGTTCTCGAAGGTTACCTCCTCTTCGCAGCGTTCCATATCCCAGCGATGGGTGAAAATAAACGTGTTCCGCGCAGCCAAGTCAGCCCGGTGCAACACTTGCTCCACTTCCTCGGGCCAATGCTTGCGGCAGGCGTCCACGATAAACGTTCGATCCTCTTCATTCCAATAGAAACGCGGTGTTTCCAAACTTCCTTGCTTTTTTAGTGCCATGGATTCTGTTTGCCTCCTCGTTCGGCTAAGGGATCTTAGCCGCTCTCAAGCCATACATGTTACTGACCTAACCACTGTTGCAGCCCAGCTTGGACAAACGGATCATCATTAAGATCAGGATATGCGCGATAGACGCGATCAATTTCTTCGATTTGTCCCGGTGACAGCTCTTCCTCCGGATCAAGACACCATCTTCCAGCCAGCAGGCCTTGGCGCCGCAGCACTTCATGAATGCCGGGAAGACAGCCCTTAAACCCATTGGCCGCGTCAAAAAAGGCCGCATTCGCATCCGTAATTCGGATGCCACGGGTTAACAGCTCCGAAGGAATCGGGGCTCCGCTTTCACGGAGAGCGATGATCTCCTCCAGCAGCTCCACTGCTTTGGACGTCCATACAGCCCAGTGGCCCAGCAGGCCGCCGACGATCCGCTTCTCCACCATTTCCCCCGCGGCAGTGCGGCATTGATAGACCGTAAGCAAGTCGGCCACGATGTTATCGTCATTGCCCGTGTACAAGGCAATGTCATCCCGGCGGCTCGATTCGCATACCGCCCGTACGACATCCAGCGTTTGGTAACGGTTGAAGGGAGCGATTTTGATCGCCTTCACTCCCGGCAGCTCGGCGAGTTCGCGCCAAAACGCAAAGCTAAGCCGCCTGCCCCCCACGGACGGCTGCAAATAAAATCCGCAGACGGGAAGCACCGCCGAGATCGCTTCCGTGCGGCGGATCAGCTCCGCCTCGCTGCAATCCATCAGCCCGCCGTTGCTGACCAGCCCCAGGTCATAGCCCAGCCCGGCAGCCAACTCAGCTTCGCGCACAGCCTGCTCGGTTGGGCCGCAGATACCCGCGACCTTAAGGAACGGGCGCTGAAGCCCGGCGGCTTCCACCTCCTCGGCAGCCAGGCGGAGCACCGGCTCAAACAGACCGATCTTCGGATCGCGAATCTCGAATTGCGTTGAGTGGACACCTACTGCGATCCCGCCGCTGCCGGCGGCAATGTAATAGCGCGTTAACGCACGTTGCCGCCGCTCATCCAAGCGGCGCTGTGCGTCCAGCGCCAACGGGTGGGCGGGGATGACCGTTCCGCGGTGTAGCAGCTGATGCAGCTCAGGTTTCAACTGCGGTTGCTCGCCCATCAGAACACCCCTCCCCGTTCCTGGAAATGCGTAGGTTTGCCTAACGTCGCTCCCCCCGCCTCGATCCACTCCACTGTCCACTGCATCATTTGTCTCAAAGAAACCCGCGGATATCCCCATATCGCATGGGAGGTGGACGCATTACTTAATAATGCGGTTGGCTGTTCCTCCCCAGTGAAGATCGGCTCGATACCAAAGGCTTCGCCAAACCGTTCAGCCAGCCAACGGATCGATACAGTCTCCGGTCCAGTGACATTGATCGTCTTCGGCGGTGAGGCACAATGGAGCAGCGAACGGATTGCCATTTCATTGGCGTCCCCTTGCCAAATGACGTTGACCATGCCCATATTCAGGTCGATGGGTTCCCGCTCCTTCACCGCCTTGGCGACCTCCAACAAGATGCCGTAACGCATATCAATCGCATAATTCAGCCGGAAGTTAACGAGCGGCGTGCCGTTTTTGCGGGAAAAATACTCAAACACCCGCTCCCGCCCTAAACAGGATTGTGCATATTCACCAATCGGCGCAGGCACGGTTTCTTCCGAAGCCCCGCCTTTGGTGATTTCCGTCAACGGATAAATATTGCCGGACGAGAAAGCAACGATCCGCGACGCCTTAAACTTCTCCGCGACACGCCCCGGCAAATAGGCGTTCATGGCCCAGGTATAATACTCGCGCCCAGTCGTTCCAAACTTATTGCCAGCCATGTAAATGACATTGGGCGCCTCTGGCAAGCGCGACAATGCGTTTTCATCCAGCAGGTCCGCCGAAATGGTGCGAATGCCGGCGGCCTCCAGCTCTTCCCGCAGCGTTCCCGAAGAAAACCGCGACACGCCGGTGACCTTCATCGTCTTCCCTGCGGCGGCCAAGCCCCGAGCCAGCAGCTTCGCTAAGCTGGGGCCCATTTTTCCACCAACGCCAAGAATCAGCACATCGCCGTCCAGTTGGGTCAGATCCCGAATCAACCGGTCTGAGGGCTCGCTTAACCGCTGCTCCAACTCCGATATCGTTTTCATTTTTCGTCACCTCTTCTATGCAAGGGATTCGCAAGACGGTCTATGAAGCCTTACGGTTTCCCCTTTATCGTAGAAGCGGGCGGAATTCCAGACAACGACCTTATATCGCCCCAAAAAACGAAAGCAGGAGAAAACCGGCTGTGACGGTGTTCTCCTGTGCTTATAGGATGATTGATTTTTGGGGTTAAGATCAAATTCAAGTGGCTGAGATTAGCGGCCAGAGGCCAAATGTAAAAGTACAGTTGATTTTTAGAGAAAAGGTACTTGTCGTGGGCTTTAACTGCAAAAGTGCAGTTCATTTCCGCCTATTTCCCACTTTTCCGCCTGTATCGCCCTAAACTAACTGCACTTTTGCATTTCAATTAGATTTCCATCCTTTCAACTTAATCAATTTCTTTAATAAACGCCACGATTCTGCCCGCTTCCTTAAACCCCATCCGTTGATGGAAGGCTTGGCTTCCGTAATTGTCCAGCTCCGTATCCGAGCCGATCTCCTTACACCCAAGCGATTTGGCCCAAGCTTCTCCCGCTTCCACTAGTTTTCTTGAAACGCCCTGGTTTCGATAGTTCTCATCGACATAAATCCCTTCCACGTAACCAACCGGACTTGAGCTGGAGCCTTCGACGTAGTCAAATCGGAGAGACATGTGCAAAAAGCCAATCGTGTCCCCTTCCTTGACTGCAAGAAAGATACGATCTTTCTCAGACGCCAGCAAGTCCTCCAACTCGTTCCGCAGCTCCCGCCATGCATGCTCCGGCCACAATTTTAACGCCAAACGAGTAACGTCATCCAGATTGGTTGGATTGGCTTGCTCGATTCTCACATAAATCCCCCCATTATAAAAACAACCCAGCCTAGATCGCTCATTTCTAAGGCTGGGTCATTTGTGGTCTGAGCTTCCTTGATTCATGTTTGCTCGGTTGATGTACTAAAGTTTCTTTTTCCTTAATGTAAAATAGATCAGGCCGTCCTTCAACTCACGTTCTTGGTCAAATCCCAACTTCTTAAGCAACCTCTGCGATTGAATATTCTCAGGCTCCGTTGTCGCCTCTACATAATCCAGGCCCATCACATCAAACCCCATGCGAATCAATGGGTTTAACGCCTCCTGCATCAAGCCCTTGCCCCAAAAGTTCGGAGCCAAGTCAAATCCGATTTCCGCTTTGGTTTCCTGGTGATCATCGGTAGACCAGCAATGGTATCCGCAAGTCCCGATGAGCTCCTTAGATTCTTTGCAAAACAAGCCATATCGGCATCCCGAATCCTGGATATGAAAGGCGATAATCTCCTCCGCCTCCTGGAGGTCTTGACAAGGCTCTATGTCCATAAATCGCGTGACTTCCGGCACCGAAAAATGCTTAAAAACCGCATCAGCATCTTCCAAGGTCAATTCTCTCAAATGCAATCGCTCGGTTTCAATACTTGGATAGTTCATGTAATCCCGCCTAAGTTAGGGTATCGGTCAGGTTCTCCCTGAAAAAAAGCATGCTACCTCAGGTAAGAGGAGCATGCGATCTGAAACTTTGAATCTTATTGCTTATTATATCAAGAAAGAAGAACCTTGTCGTCCGTTTGCCCTTCCAAGTCAGTGTCAAGCTAGCGTGGGCAGTCATTTAAGATGCCTGGAACGCGAACCCCGAAGGAACCTCTTCCTTGTAAGCGCTTTGCTTCGTTCTTTCATCAAACACAAGTGATTTGTCAGAATTTTTTGCCGTTATCCGCGAAGTGCTTTGAGTGCCATACCCGTTGTGCTGCTTTGCTTCGGTCCTTGCAGCATGCGAATCATTCCAGCGATACAACCCTTGACCGGTTGCGTCACGTTCTTGAGCAATTGCCGCATGTTTATCGACTGCTGCGGCGTTGCCTGCTTACTCGCTTGTCCTTCAACCGTTCTTACCACCGTGCCCGCTTC